>JACIWW010000015.1 GCA_014360905.1 Chloroflexota bacterium | reverse complement strand
GCCAGATCGGCCATAGGCGGTGCTCCTCCTGGTGCAGTTGTTTCCACAATTCTTTTACCACAGGAGCACCCCCTTTTGTCAAAATCGCCTGTACCACCTGGTAACGATCTGTTGGCGCAAGCGCATTTTGGCAAATTTGACATCGTAGGCTCTTTGTGCTAATATTTTGGTGCGTCATCTGCTGTGTTCGTGATGCGCCAGAGGTTTTGAGCCAACACTTGATTCATTTGGGGATTGGGTTCCTCTAGGAGCTGTAGTAACCCATCAGGGTGAGGCAAAACCGCTGAGGTTAGATCCCCACCTGCGAGAGCAGGTTCGAAACTAAAGCGCACACGGCATGGCGGAGACGCTTTTTTCGTGAGCAGTCACCTTATCTACTACATTCTCGCGCAAGGAAAGTTGCATGAGAAGGGACAGAGTTGCCGAAGACATTTATACTTTCAGCAGTGACATCTATGCTCAGGTCACCGCTGGCATCATTCTCACTTCGGAAGGCACGATCGTCATTGACACTCTCCCTTTTCCCCAAGAGACCCGGGAGATGCTTGCCTTCATCAAGCAGCACAGCAAAGGTCCCATCCGCTACGTAATCAATACCCACTATCACTCCGATCACACTAATGGTAATTATCTATTCCCTGAAGCAGAGATCATCGCTCATCGTCTATGTCGCGAGACCTTGTTGAAATGGGGGGAACAGAGCCTAGCAGAGGCCAAGAAAGAGACTCCAGCTTTGGCTGAGGTCGAACTCCGTTTGCCCAACATTGTTTTTGAGCACGAGATGTTTATCCACCTGGGCACCCGCTCGCTCTATCTCATTTCTCTACCAGGCCACACAATGGATTCGATCGGTGTAATGATCGAGGAAGATCGCATTCTATTCGCTGGAGACTCCGTGCTGCCCGTGCCCTACATCGTCTGGGGTGATCTAGATGCCACAGCCCAATCGCTGCGCACCGTGCGCGCGCTCAAACCTGAAAGCGTGATACAGGGGCATGGGGTATTACTGCTAAAGGGAGAACTCGCTGAAGAAATCGAATCAAGCCTACACTACCTGCAGGCAATTACCGAGAAAGTGCAGAAGTTGGTAAAGGAAGGCGCCCCCGAATCTGCTCTAGCGAGCATTGACATCGAATCCTGCGGCAAATCGCGTGTTCCACTCGATGGTCTGGTGCAGTACCTACACCAGGAAAACCTCATCGCTCTCTACTCGCAGCTCAAGGAGAAGATGGAGCAAACAAAGAAGCAAAGCAAAAAGTAAACCCTACCCCTCGAAAAAGCAGCCTGAAAGCGCTCAAAGCCTCACCCTTCGATGACTTTTTCAATTGGATGCGCAAACATAATGCGCGTGGTCACACGAAAAGATAACTTCTTCCAGAATTCCAGATTATCACCAGGCACAGTAACTGCCAAGTTCGTTGCGCCACGTTCCTTGAATCGTCTTGCGGTCTCGCGCACCAGTGCTGTACCGATACCACGTCGCTGATAAGCAGGGTGCACGGAGACCAGGTGTATGAGCGCTTTGGAGCCATCGTAAACGCCACGGCTCAAGCCCACCGGTTTGCCATCCTCTTCCGCAACCAGAAACACTGCTGCCCGGCATTCGTGCACCCGCAGCATGGCCTCCGGGCCCTCTGTGGCCGGATCTCCATATTGTAAATTCGCTTTCAAAATCTCTACTAGTGCCTCTGCATCCTCTGGCCGAAAGTCCCGGATAATCATAATCCCTCCTACGTTTTCTCACCCTCAATTCTACAATGGAGTGTAGGCGCTGTCAACTTTTGCCAATGCTCGACACCCATTTTTGGTCGGTGGCGAAACAGGATACTTGCACCTTGCCGCTGTCAATTGCCGATTCGGAACCGTTTAGAATGCTCCCAACTGGCAATGTCCTATACGCACTCCCAATCCCTCCGCTGCATCGCTTACCTGCTGTCGGGACATCTGTAGATCCTCGGCGATCTGCCAGGCAGCAATACAGGACAACTTGCCATCCTTGCCTAACGCGGCTCTGATCGCCGCAGCGAGTTGCGGTGGCACGTCAGGCATTGGTCTGACGCGGCGATGCTTGCCCTCTGCCTTGGAACCGTATCCGAAGAGGCCCAATTGACATTTGGACAGCCGCACGCCCAGTTCATCCGCCGTCTGCCCCACCTGCAATGGCTCCACGCTCAAACGCTGTGCGATAGCAAAAGCAGATGCGCAAGGCAATTCTCCTTCCATCAATGCTTTGCGAATGGCTTCGGCGATCTTCTCCATGCTTTCCCTCCTTTTGGACTGCTTGCTATGCTACAGTATAATCCTTTGGTGTGCAGTTGCCAATTTGAGCGGTTGGCATTGATGCCAAGAGCTACGAAGTGCGCAAAAGTCCTGTGTCCCGCTTCGTGCCATTTACTTATGAGGAAGGAGCCCGCTGCATGCGCATCTTGATGCTATCCTGGGAGTACCCGCCGCATATTGTGGGGGGCTTGGGTCGCCATGTAGCCGAACTCGTGCCTGCACTAATCCAAGAAGGAGTAGAAGTACACTTAGTCACCCCGCGTTGGGCTGGTGGCGAACCAAAGGAAGAGGTTGATGGGCTTACAGTGTACCGCGTGGATCCGCCTGACGTGCCCATGCCCGATTTCTACACCAGTGCGTGGCAGACCAACATTCGTCTGGAACAAGTAGGTGGCGCTCTTTGCCAGGAAAAAGGCATTGACCTGATTCACAACCATGAGTGGCTGACCGCCTTCAGTGCCACTGCCTTGAAACGCAATTTTCGCATCCCCTTGCTCAGCACTATCCACGCTACGGAACAGGGACGGGCGCGAGGCAACCTGGTTACAGATATGCAAAGGGCTATCCACAGCGTGGAATGGTGGCTGACTTACGAATCTTGGCGCATCATTTGCTGCTCCCAATACATGGCCACTGAAGTGATCAACTACTTCAAGGCGCCAGCGGACAAGATAGACGTTATTCCCAACGGCGTAAGGGTAGATCGCTTCCAACACCTGGAAAGGGCGGACTTGTCTCGCTTCCGCAGCATGTACGCATTGCCGGAGGAGAAAATTGTCTTCTACGTGGGGCGCATCGTCCACGAAAAAGGGGTACACATCTTGATCGAAGCCGTGCCTCGCGTGCTGGCCGAAAACCCTGCCGCCAAGTTCGTCATTGCCGGTACAGGCGACCTCATTCCTGCACTACGCGCCCGGGCTTGGGACCTTGGCGTTGGCGACAAGGTGCTGTTCACCGGCTTTATCCCCGATGAGGACCGCGATCGCCTGTACAAAGTAGCTTCTTGCGCCGTCTTTCCGAGTCTGTACGAACCATTCGGGATCGTTGCTCTCGAAGCCATGGCGGCCAAAGTGCCGGTGGTGGTCTCCTTGGTCGGTGGCTTGCAAGAGGTGGTGAAACATGCTGAGACAGGCATCACCGTTTATCCGGATAATCCCGAATCGCTGGCCTGGGGCATCAACCACACCCTGTCCCGTCCCGATTGGGCTGCACAGCGTGCGGAAAATGCCTACCGCGTGGTGCGGGAAGAGTACAATTGGCAGCGCATCGCGCAACAAACTATCCGCGTCTATGAGCGCGTCATTGCGGAACGTGCTAAGGTAGCCTGGTAGAGAAACTGAGCCACTGTCTATGCGCCTCGACCTCCACGTCCACACCTGCTACTCTTATGACTGCGCCCTCTCACTGGAGAAACTATCTGCCGTTGTACGACGCAAAGGGCTGGATGGCGTAGCCATCCTCGACCATGACGAAATCGAAGGCGCTCTTCGCCTAAGAGAATGGGCGCCATTCAAGGTTATTGTGGGAGAAGAGATCGGCACGATGCACGGAGGCATCGCCGCCTTGTTCATTGAGGAACACATCCCGCCCCATCTCAGTGCAGAGGAAACCATCGCGCGCATCCGTGAGCAAAAGGGACTGGTTTTTATCCCCCATCCCTTGGCACGGGGCGTGCCAGGGAAAATCGAGGAGCGCAAGCTCTACGAGATCATCGAGCAGATTGATGTGCTCGAAGGCTATAACGCACGAGCCCCTTTCGCTGCCGATGACCAACGCGCTCGCGAGTTGGCGGCACGATATGGATTGCCTGTAGCTGCCGGCTCCGATGGGCATTTTGCCTGTGAAATTGGGCGTGCCTGGACAGAGATGGACAACTTTCAGACGCCGCAAGAATTCCTGGCGAACCTGCAGCGTGCCCGGCTACACTACACAACCAAGACCCCGTACCTTGTTCCCGCGTTGACGGTGGCCTCCATTGCTCCGCTGACGGCATGGCGTCTGTTGCGCCAAATCATTATTAGAAGAAAGCAAGGCGTTAGGGACGCCCACTGACCTACCCTTATTCGCACGCCCAATCGATGCTGGGGAAGGTGTCAGGGGATGAAAGTACGATGCCTTGCTCGGATAGCACGGTACATAAAAGCAGCACCGCCTGCTCGGCTACTGGTGCACAGAAGCCAGATTTGCCAGTCGTCTCAAACCGCGCACGTATCGGAGCGCATTGGGTCGTACCAAATGTTGTCAGGAAACGCTCGCGGAAGCGCGCTGCCAACTCACGCGCTACCGCCTCATCCTCTCCCGGACGGGTACGCCCGTACAGCGCCCCAATGATCATCACCCCCGCGTTCAATGCACCACACAATTCCTGACGCGTGCCACCCAGACCACCAGCGAGTGTGCTGGCCATCTTGACTACAGGAGGGGGAATTTCTCCCAGCAGATACCCGCCCACGGCGAGCATAACCGCCTCAGCTCAGTGATAGCCTTGGCGCATTAAATCGCCCGCGCGAATGGCTAGTTCGGTTTCGATGGTGGGCCTAGACGATAACTCCATTCAGTACGATGCTTTATCGTGAATTAGCGGGTAACTGCCCCGCTCACAAGCCCTACCCCTGCTGCCCCAACGCCAAAGATGGCGCCGATGATGATAGAGATAATGAACAACGCAACCCAACCCACGACCGCTACGATGATGGCCTGCCCCAGCTCCAAATCCAACCCTTCACGGATGGCCATGATGCCGGCAATGAGAGCCAGAATGGCACCAATCAGTGACGCCAGCGCTCTCAGGCATGGAATGAAGCCAAAGATACCCAGCAACCGCGGCGCGTTAGCATAACCAATCACGCGCAGCATGTTCTCCACTGTGCCCTTGCTCTTGAACATGGCCTGCCCGATGAAATGGGAGACACAAGACCACACGATCCAGCCTAGAATGCCACCGATCACCCCTGAGAAAAAGACCAGCACTGGTCGATGGGAGCCAACTGCGGAGCCAATAGCGGACAGCACCGAAGACACGGCAACCACAATCGCTGCTTCGGTAGTCGCGTTTGGATCGGATTCGATCTCCTTGAACACGGGAAAATCCAACCTGATGATACGGATAATGCGCTCGACCATTCTCGCCCCCCTTTGAAGTTGTTTAACCGATTCTACCACCTTTCCCATGCCCCGTCAAATAACAAAGCGACCACCTACCACATTGCTGCGTTTGCGCATTTTGGGCGTTTATCATCGGGGAAATTGACAGGGCTGCCGACTTGCCTATACTTACCCTATGGACGTTATTCCCTGGCTTCTCGAGCCTGATAATCCGTCGGTACGCTATCTCACGCTGCGCTACCTGCTGGCACACCCCGAAGATGACACTGAAGTGCAGATGACCCGCTCCGCTATCGCTAGTTCCCCACTCGCGATGCATGTTTTCACCCGACAAGCCCCTGGCGGTTATTGGGGCGATCCCATCTCGCCTTACCTGCCCAAGTACAAATCCACCTACTGGACACTGATGCTCCTAGGCAACCTGGGTCTGCACAGGACAGAGAAACACGTGCAACGAGCAGTGGAGTATATCTTCTGCTTTCAACAACCTGAGGGTGGCTTTGCAGAATTTGGCGAAGAGGGCGCATGGCGTGAGTATCGTTATGTCACGCAGCGCAGGCAAGGGCACGGCAAGCAGCCCCATGAACCGCAAACCTTGGTGGCCGACCTAGTACACCAAATGACCCTCTCCTGCCTCACCGGAAACATGGTTGCCACCCTCTTTCGCCTGGGCTATTGTGACGAACCACGCCTATGGCGGGCAGTGGATTGGTTGGTGAGCATTCAGTATGGCGATGGCGGCTGGCTATGTCCATATTGGAAGGCACACGTACGCGATAGACACTCTTGCTTTCATGGCACGATTTGCGCCCTGGAGGGATTGGCAGAGATACCTCCTGACAGGCGCTCATCTCAGGTGCAGCAAACATTGGCGCGGGGAGCAGAGTTTCTGCTCATGCACCATCTGTACCGCTCTGACCACCATGGTTGGCAAGTAATCAATCCCAAATGGCTAGAGTTGACTTTCCCCTGGTTCTGGGGATACAGCATACTGCGCGGACTGTGGGTGCTAACAAGGCTAGGGGTGAGCGATGAGCGCACGGAGGATGCACTGGCGGTCCTGCGTGAGAAGCGGCGAGGCGATGGCAGATGGATACTGGAGAGAGCTCCTAGCCCAATGCAGGCTACTCTGGAGAAGAAAGGACAGCCCAGCAAGTGGGTGACACTGAAAGCGCTTGAAGTGCTGCACAGCATCTGAGCGCTGTCAGAAACCTGGTTCGACCGGGTACTGGCACAATAAAACCTCTGATCTTTGACAAAAACAAATTCTTGTGCTATTATATGAATAACTGCTCATATATTCACATAATCCTTCGGGTAGCAAAAATATGGAGTCAGAAATAGACCGTTGCGAAATCGAATACACCGATGCAGAAGGGGTTCGTCGGGCGCAGGCACAACTGGTGGATGAGGGGACCGCTGCCCAACTGGCCAACTTTTTCCAAACCCTCAGCGACCCTACCCGCGTGCGCATTATCTCCGCCCTCGCCACAGGCGAGCTATGCGTCTACGACCTAGCCGCTACGCTAGGCATAAGTCAGTCAGCGATCTCGCACCAACTGCGCATCCTGCGCCAACTGCGGCTGGTCAAGCGGCGCAAGGCTGGGCAGTTGGCCTACTATACCCTGGACGACGAACATATCTCGACCCTCTTCCAACAGGGATTGGACCATGTGCGGCATGGTTAGTGGCGTTCAGTGAACTGACTGTTGGAAGACGGCAACACACTGAGTATGAGGCGAACAAATGACAACCATGCAACAAATCACTTTACCCATCACCGGGCTGGACTGCATAGACTGTGCACGCACTCTGGAAGACGGGGTAGCCCAACTGGAGGGTGTGCAAGCAGCGGAACTGAACTTTGCCGCAGCCAGCCTGGCAGTACAGTTCAATACGCAGCAAACAAATCCAGCGCAGATCATCGCGAGGATCAAAGAACTAGGCTACGACGTCGCTTTGGGCGACGAACTCGTCTTTGAACTTGATGAGTTGGACTGCGCCGACTGCGCTGCCAAACTTGAACGGGCTGTCGCCGCTTTGCCCCATGTGATCGAGGCACAGGTGAATTTTGCCACAGCGCAGATGCGCGTGCGAGGCATTGCTGGTCAGGACTTGCCGGAGATGGTCATCAGGCAGGCAGCAGATCTGGGGTATGCGGCGCGATTGCGTTCACCCACAGTTGGACAGATGAAGACGCCAAAGCACAGTTGGCGCTCCTACCTGGTTCAACAGCAGCGCCTGATGCTCACGATTGCTTCAGGCTTCTTCTGGGCAGTAGCCTTCCTGTTGCGTATCATGGGCGCGACCGAATCGCCCGTAAAGATAACCTATTTTCTGGCCATACTCTGCGGTGGGTATCATGTCGCCAAGAGTGGCTGGGCGGCACTGCGCACCACACGCAGCCTGGACATGAACGCGTTAATGTCCATCGCTGCCATCGGTGCCATGGCCATTGGCGAATGGGCGGAAGGAGCCACCGCCATGTTCCTGTTTTCCCTGGGCAACGCATTGGAAACGCTGACCATGGATCGAGCGCGACAAGCCATCCGTAGGCTGGTGGAACTATCGCCAAAAGAAGCCACCCGGGTGCATGGTGATCACGCTGACCGCGTTCCTGTGGAGCAACTGCAAGTTGGCGACCTCATCGAAGTCAAGCCCGGCGAGAGAGTAGCGATGGATGGCATCATCGAAAGTGGAGTTTCCACGCTGAACCAGGCGCCCATCACTGGCGAATCCACCCCCGTAGATGCTCAACCTGGCACACCGGCATATGCAGGAAGCATCAACGGCAGTGGAGCCCTGTTGATACGCGTAACAAGGCTTGCTTCTGACAACACCTTGGCCCGTATTGTGCGCATGGTGCAAGAGGCACAGACGCAGCGGGCGCCAGCGCAACGTTTTGTGGACACTTTTGCCAAGTACTATACCCCGGCGGTTATCACACTGGCCGCGGCTATCGCCATCGTACCCCCGCTGGCTTTCCGTGCGCCGTTTTCCCTCTGGTTCTACCGCGCCTTAGTGTTGCTGGTCATCTCCTGCCCCTGCGCATTGGTTATCTCCACGCCCGTGGCCATTGTTTCAGCGATTTCCAATGCTGCCCGTCACGGCGTTTTGATCAAGGGAGGCATGTACCTGGAAGCGATTGGGCACATTCGGGCTGTGGCCTTTGACAAGACAGGGACCTTAACTGAGGGAAAAGCCGCTGTTACGGATGTGGAGTCTATCAACCTTCACACAGCCGATGAGGTCCTCGCCTTGGCTGCCTCCATCGAGGCACACTCCCAACACCCGGTCGCGCAAGCCATCTACAAAGAAGCCCAGCATCGTGGTCTCGAGCTAATGCCCGTGAGGGATTATCAAGAACTGACCGGCTTGGGCGGTCAGGCGCGTATCAATGGGCGAATTCACTACGTAGGCAACCACCCTCTGTTCTGCGAACGCGTGCCCCATGTGGAGCAAATCTGCCAGCGCATCGCACAACTGGAAGCGGAAGGCAAGACCACAATCCTGGTGGGAAGCGAGGAGAATGTACTGGGTATTATCGCCATAGCCGACCGAGTGCGGGAAGCCAGCCCAGGTGTGGTGCAGGCATTGCACGACTTGGGTATCGGACAAACCGTACTGCTCAGTGGCGACAACGAACGAACCGCGCAGGCCATAGCCAAAACAACCGGCATCAGCCATGTCCAAGCCAATCTGCTGCCGCAGGACAAAGTGCGCGCCGTGGAAAGCCTGCTGGCGGAATACGGCACTGTGGCCATGGTGGGCGATGGAGTGAACGACGCGCCGGCGATGGCGCGCGCGACCGTTGGCATTGCCATGGGCGCCGCTGGCAGCGACGCTGCATTGGAGACCGCGGACATCGTGCTCATGTCCGACGATCTGTGTCACATCCCTTATCTGATCCGTCTAGGACGACGCACCGTGCAGAATATCCAGCAAAACATTGCCCTGTCCCTAGTCATCAAAGGACTCTTTCTGGCATTGGCCCTAGCGGGCTTGGCCACTCTCTGGATGGCTGTTTTTGCTGACATGGGTACGTCCCTCATTGTTATTTTCAACGGCATGCGCCTGTTGCGCGATTCGTGATGGAGGATGAGATATCCGCAGTGTCCGCAGCAGTCCAGATACGCAAGGGATTGCGCTTTGATCCCGTCAGTACGGTGCGCGAATTGGAGCAATTCGTACAAGCGGAGGTTACGCGGCTGAACAAACGCGGTGTGGTCCTGGGACTGAGCGGAGGGCTCGATTCAACGGTCTGCGCTTATCTGTGCGTACGTGCTCTGGGCAAGAAAAGGGTCCTGGCGCTCATTTTGCCCGAACGAGATTCAGACCCACAGAACATACGGGATGCCGAACTCGTTGCACAAACACTAGGGCTGGATACGACCCGCATTGACCTGACGCCCATCCTGACCCAAATGGGCGTCTACGGGTTGATCTCAAAGGAAATGGCTGCCAATCGGCGTGTTCTCGAGTTGGGTTTACGGTGGTTGGCTCGTCTCACGCGGCAGCCATCGGCGTTCAGCCAGGGGCTGGCACTGCTCTATCATTCCCATCCCAATTGCTGGGAGCGACTTGCGCACAAACTGCTCTGGCGACCTGTTGCTCATGTCTATGCCTTTGCCATCTCTAAAGTCCGCCTGCGCATGATCCTTCTCTACTACCATGCCTTTCTGAACGACTGCTTGGTAGTAGGCACAACCGATAAATCGGAATGGAGCATAGGTTTCTACGATAAATATGGCGATGGAGCGAACGATATTGCCTTGCTGCGCCACCTGTACAAAACGCAAGTGCGTGAACTAGCACGTTACCTAGGCGTGCCACTGCAAATTGTGAACAAGGCATCCTCAGGCGATTTAGCCGCCGGACTACCGAACGAAGCGCTCATCGGTCTAACTTACGAGCAACTGGATGCGGTACTCTGGGGGATAGAGCAGGGCCTGTCCGACGAGGATATTGCCAGGCAGGCTGGAGTCAAACCAGCGATGATCAAAGCGGTGCACAGGGCAATGCGCGCGGCACGCATCCGCGATGAACTTCCAGCGTATTTGTGATCGAGCATACATCAATAACCGGCTTACTTGAACGCATTGGCATGCAGTAGCGAGATATTTTGCGGTCAAGTCATGCCGAAAACAGGGAATAGGCATCCTGATAGGATGCCCATTCCCTTTATCTACGCCAAACCTCTATGGGACGCACGTAAAAAGAAGTGAGCAACGCACCATAGCCTGTCCGCATCAACACCTCATCATCATCCACAATGTGCACATCGAGCTTAGAGCACAATGCATTGGCATGCGGGCAACTGAATTGTGTGAATCCTTGTGCCAAATGGGAACCAATCAGGCTGATAAGCGATGACAAAGCAGCACTTTTTCGAGTGACCCAGGCGATCATGCTGATGCCCTTCGAGAGGCTGCCCTTGTCGGGCACTGCCCCGTCCACGCGGTCGCATATTCGGGCTCGTACACGTAAACTGCCTTCACAGTCTGATCTGCTGAACCTAGGTATTCTGCTATCTTTTGAGCCAGGCCGTAACGCAAGTACTCACAGACAGAGCAATCTCCGCCGCGCAGTGCTTCGAGAACCTGCTCCTGATTCTTGTACCCTGTTTTCTGCGCACTGAAATCTAGTGCATATTCCATCATACTTGCCATACCAACATCGTCGGATATGAGCGCAATTTTCTCTGTGATTTCTGTTGACATTTTCCATACCTCCTAAAGATTTTGTGATTTAGATGATGCATGTAACCAACCGCGTGATTCCATCGCCTTGACCACACGATCAACCGCGATCATATAAGCTGCATGGCGCATGTATACACCTCTGATCTGAGCCATCTCTAAAACGCTTTGAACAGCTCTCGTCATTTTCTGCTCGAGCCCGGCATTGACCTCTTTTGCATCCCAATAGTAGTTCGTCGTGTTCTGCACACTTTCGAAGTAGGAGCAAATCACACCACCCGCATTACATAGAATATCTGGGATAACAAAGATCTTGCTTTTCGCCAGTACCTCATCAGCCTCAGAAGTGGTTGGCCCATTGGCTGCTTCAGCCAATACCTTGACTCTGTTGCTAATCTTATGCACGGTCTCGCCTGTGATGACTCCTTCAATCGCCGCAGGGATAAGCACATCTACCTCTTGCGATAGCCAGGCATCGCCGTCTTCAACGAGATAGCCAGCATTCTGCGCTTTTTCAATGTCAATAGTGCCATACTTATCCGTAATGGACTTGAGAAACCATGGATCTATGCCGCTTTGCTTCGTGAAAGTGTAAGCCTGTCTATCCCTGGGTGACCAGCATGAGACCGCAATGACCTTGCACCCCAACATCTCAATCAAACCAACAGCAGTATGCTGGCTGACATTGCCAAAACCTTGGATGGATACTGTACAGCCTGTTGGATCAATGCCCAAGTGTTTGAGTGCTTCTCGCACAGCTATGGTCACGCCAAAACCAGTGGCGCCAGTTCGTCCTTCACTTCCTCCAACACTCAGTGGTTTGCCAGTCACAACACCAGGGGCATATCCGCCCACTAGTCTGGAATACTCATCCATCATCCAGGCCATCATTTGAGGAGTAGTACCAACATCCGGAGCAGGGACATCCCAATTGCTGCCTATGTTTTTCCATACCTGGCAAACCCAACCACGGCACAACCTCTCCAACTCGTTTGTTGATAACATAGTCGGATCAACCACGACCCCTCCTTTGCCTCCGCCCAAGGGGATATCGGCTACCGCGCACTTCCAAGTCATCCACATCGCAAGGGCACGTACAGTGTCTATATTTTCAGCTGGGTGAAAGCGGATGCCACCCTTGGCCGGACCGCGGGCCCAGTTGTGTTGCACACGAAAGCCATCAAAGACACGCAACGAACCATCGTCCAGACGCACTGGGATGCGAAAGTGAATTTCCATCAGTGGCCAACGCAATATCTCCCGCGCTTCGTGCGAGAGAGCAAGTAGGTCGGCTACTTCGTCAAATTGCCTCTGCGCCAAAGTGAACGGGTTCACTTCTGGTCCGTGCCTCGCCTGCTTTCCTTCAGGACGAAGCTGTTTAGTCTTCTCTGGCGTTGAAACGACACCAGACACCGGTTTATGAGTTGTTTCTATAAACTCCGTTGCAATCAAATCTCCCACGCTGTTCTCCTCCTACACTGGTAGAGCGAATCGCAATATCATGACCTCAACCCCATGTGCAACAAACTATGAGCACTGGCTCTTGACCAATCGCGCTTCACACTATTCCACCTCAACAATAGCATAAAAGCCATGAGATTCGCATAAAAACATGATTCCAAAAATAAAAAATTCATAAAAAAGACGAGGCTTGCCAGCATTGGCAAGTCTCGCCTTTAATCCAGAATATAGGTTGTCGGAAGGGAACAGGCTAGTTGGATTGTTCAGTAGGACAAGCGAGCATATAGCCTACGCCAGGTGTGGTGAGAATGTATCTAGGGTTGGCTGGATCTGGCTCAATCTTGCGACGCAGGTATCGGATATAAGCCCTGAGGTAGTCGATATCGTTGCGGTATTCAGGCCCCCAAACAGCCGTGAGGAGTTGTTCATGCAACATGATGCAATTTGCGTTCAGGGCCAACCAACATGACAACGCCCATTGTTTCATTGCCAGAAAACAGAGGAAAGGCAAGAACGCTCTTGGGACAATCACAGTCGAGCATTGCTTGACTGAGGTAAGCACGATTCTGTGTGCTCATGTCTGCCATTGCCTCGGCTACCGCCTCTGGCGTAGCATATAGCCTAGCCTGACCAGAGGAAAAGACTTCGCCCGCAATGCCCTCATCAACCTGCAACTTGATTCGATAAGCGGGATCCATGTCATAGCCAATGGCGCACTCCGCCACTAGTTGGTTAGGTACTTGCCGATGGAGGAACAGTACTATAGCATCAGATTGCTCGAAAATGTCGTGCAGACTCTCCAAGATCGCTTTGAGCAGTATCGAAAAATCTGCACTGTGGGCAATGCCTCTGGTGAAATTGCGGAAAGCCAAGAGTTCTCTCTTCTCTTTTTGCTCCTCAACTTGATCCATAGCCTTTGTACGCCCTTGTGTTCTGCAACTGCCACTTCGCATGGCTACGCCTTACATGACTCCTGACCATAGAGGTGCTCTTCTATGCAAGTATACCTTAGATTATTCGGTTCTGTCAAAAGCAGCTCCCTGCCAAACCTGGTTGGTTACCTTGCATAAATCAGGCATGTGGGATAAAATTTCTTCCATCAACCTTATCACTGGAGGTTTTATTATCATGTATCAATACAAGGTCATCGTGAACCCCATCGCCGGCCGAGGTGCCGGAGAGAGAGCTATCCCGCTTATCAAGCAACTACTGAAAGGTTACGGTCTGGACTTTGACCTCATCCGCACCGAGCGCCCCTGGCACGCGGCGGAACTGGCACAACAAGCCGTTGCCGACGGTTACGAGGTGGTTGTCGCGGTGGGTGGCGACGGCACGGCAAACGAAGTACTGAATGGTCTAATGCTGGCCAAACAAGCCGGGTTAGGCACAGCCACCATGGGCTATATCAGCGTCGGAAGGGGCAACGACTTTGGCTTTGGAGTGGGCGTGCCAGCAGGGGTGGAAGCCGGCTGTAAAGTGCTCCAACAGGGCTATCGGCGGCTGATTGACGTCGGTCGGGTCGAAGGAGGGCTATACCCCCAGGGTCGCTATTTCGGCAACGGCGTGGGTATTGGATTCGATGCTGTGGTCGGCTTCGAAGCGGTAAAAATGAAATACCTAACTGGCTTCCCGAACTACCTGGTCGCTGCCCTGAAAACCATCTTCCTGTACTACCGCGCTCCGCAAGTGCAAATCGAGTACAATGAAGAGGACATCACACAGCTATCGCTGATGATTTCTATCATGAATGGGCGCCGCATGGGTGGCGCTTTCATGATGGCTCCGCAAGCACAGATTGACGATGGATTGCTCGACCTTTGCATCGCAGCGCAAACGAGCCGCCCACGGATCTTTGCGCTGATCCCCCAGTTCATGAAAGGGACGCAGTCCTCCCAGCCCGAGATCAAGACAGCGCGAACCAACCGCATTGTGGTTACTGCTCTTGAGGGTGTCCTTCCTGCGCACGCTGATGGCGAGACATTGTGCACCGAGGGAAAACGCCTGGCTGTGGAGCTTTTGCCGCGCCAGATCGAAATAATTTGCCAAGTGGCGGAGGCAACTTCATGACGTTGGTCCAGAAGATCGTGCTCTTGGTCCTGAGGGGATTGATCAATATCCTCTGCCGGGTAGATGCTGAGCAACTGAAAAAAGTGCCGGCACATGGGCCGCTCATCCTAGTGGCCAACCACGTCAACTTCCTGGACGTCCCCTTGCTTTTCGTCTACCTGCAGCCGCGACGAGTGACTGCCTTCGCCAAAATCGAAACGTGGGATAACCCCATTCTAGGCTTTCTATTCACCCTTTTCGATGCCATTCCTCTGCACCGAGGCGAAGCCGATACGGTTGCCTTTCGCCGCGCACTAGCCGAATTGGAAGCAGGGCACATCCTGGCCATAGCACCAGAGGGAACGCGCAGCAGACACGGACGGTTACAACGCGGACGTCCCGGTGCGGTCATGTTGGCCTTGCGCACAGGCGCGCCACTGCTGCCCGTCGTCTACTACGGTGGTGAAAACTTTTACCGGAATCTGTCTCGCTTACAGCGCACTGATTTTCACATCGTGGTCGGCCAGCCATTCTACATACAGGCCAATGAAGTGAAAATAACGCGAGAAGTACGCTGGCAAATAACCGATGAGGTGATGTATCAGTTGGCAGCCCTGTTGCCTCCCGCCTATCGAGGCTATTATTCCGATTTGTCGGCAGCCACAGAGACGTATCTGCGCTTTCCGCCAGGCTCGGAGAGCAATCTCCGCCGTGCGCTTGCCGATACAACGACCATGCCATAATCAATCTCAAGAGAGCCATGCATTCCTTGGGCAAACACTCACAAAGGTAAGCAAAATGTTCGTGTCACAGAGTGATTACCCACCAGTGCTCTTTCGAGACCGAGTGGAAGCGGGCAAGAAATTGGCGCAGAAACTGCTGGAGTTGAAGCTGAGCGATCCGCTGATCCTGGCCATCCCTGCGGGTGGAGTGCCAGTTGGCGCCCAGATAGCCAAGGCGTTAGGCGCTCCACTGGACCTGATGATTGCGCGCAAAATCCAGTTCCCCTGGACAACCGAGGCGGGGTTTGGAGCCGTAGTATCTGACGGCACGGTGTATCTCGGACCGCATTCTGCGCATCTCCCTAGAACGGTAGTCGAAGCGCAGACGGAGAAGGCCAGAAGAGAAGTGGAACATCGCATGAGAGAGTTTCGAGGAGATAGAGCCCCTGTTGACCTCGCAGGCAAAGAAGTCATCCTAGTTGATGATGGCCTGGCAACTGGTTCGACCATGCTTGCTGCGGTGCAATCGGTTAGAAAGAAACAGCCGAAAGCAGTGATCGTCGCCGTCCCGACGGCGTCTGGGACTGCGGTGAAGCTGCTGAAACCCCACGTAGAGGCGCTCATCGCTCTTTATGTCCACCCAGAGCATCTGCCTTTTGCTGTTGCATCCACATACGAGCATTGGTACGATCTGAGCGACGATGAAGTAAAGCAATACCTGGCAGAATGGAGTCAGATGACCCACAAAAACTCCTCTTCTGACAACAACCTGCCTCGCAAAACTGGTTAGGAGACGGATAGCAATGAAATCCTGGAAAACCCTGGAACGGCGTATTGTCTTCCAGCATAGTAAGTACTTGACCGTAGAAAGCCACACGGTGGAATTGGCAGATGGGCGCATTATCTCCGACTGGCCGTGGATCATCACGCCCGACTTCATCAATGTCATTGCTGTGACGACAGAGGGGAAATGGCTCTGTTTCCGCCAGACGAAGTACGCGGTGGAAGGCACATCGTTGGCACCAGTAGGAGGCTACATCGAGCCAGGAGAGGATCCACTAGAAACAGCAAAGCGGGAACTACGCGAAGAAATGGGCTATGAGGCTTCGCAATGGATTCATCTCGGTAGCTATAGGATGGGTGCCAATCGTGGTATCGCAACTGGACACTTTTACCTTGCACGTGATGCCCATTATGTGACAAAGCCCCAATCGGATGATTTGGAGGAGCAAGAGCTGCTCTTACTTGACTCTTCAGAAGTGGAAGAAGCGTTGGTTAAGGGCGAATTCAAAGTGCTGGGATGGGTCGCGAACGTGGCCCTCGCTCTGCTATACCTACACAGATCAAGCGAGCCATCTTGGGATCAGAAATAGCCAGCCGCCTGCAAGCGACGCATAGTTTGTATCGTATCTGCTTCAGCGGCTGACTTGTCTGACCGGAAACGGACAATACGTGCAAAGCGCAAAGCCAGGCCTGATCGGTAATGTGGACTTGCCTGGATATTGTTAAAAGCGACCTCCACCACTACCTCTGGGCGGACAAATACCGTTCCGTGCGCCTCGCAAACCTTCAGTGCCAACAGCCTTTCGGTCATCTGTTGGAACTCCTCATCGGTCAGTCCCTTAAATGTCTTTCCTACCTCCAGTAACTCGCCGCTCTCCTCGTCCCGTGCTGCCAAATGGTAGTTGGATAGCCAACCGTGGCGCCGTCCGTACCCCCAATCGGCAGCCACAATAATCAAGTCCAGCGTCACCGCTGGTTTAATTTTGAGCCAGTGACGGCCACGGACACCAGGAGTATAGGGACTGTTTAGGTTTTTGACCATGAGGCCCTCATAGCCTGCCGCCCGAGCTGCTTCTAGGAAAGCCTCACCATCGGCTACAGAAGAAGTCACTAGCCTTTTCACTAGAGGAATCGTTCCATGCACTCTCTGCAACACCTCTATGCGTTCTCGATACCTATGATCGAGCAATATTTCCCCATCAGCGTACAACGCATCGAACAAGTAGAGCTGCACCGGTACCTCTTGTTGCATGGTCACAATGTCGTGCACCCGACCTAGTCGCCGCATCAAATGCTGGAAAGGCAGCGGTCGGCCATCGGCACCAACAGCAATCACCTCCCCTTCCAGAATCGCCTCCTGTGCTGTGATCTCTTGCCTGATCAGCTCACAGACCTCAGGTAAACTGCTGGTCAAATCAGACAGATTGCGCGAGAAAAGCCACACCCGTTGGCCCTCTTTGTGTATCTGCACACGGGCACCATCCAGTTTGCACTCCAAAGCCAACTCACCACCGAGTAGGTCAAAGGCTTCAGCGATAGAAGCAGCAGTCTGAGCTAGCATGGGTTTGATGGGTTGTCCTAGCTTCACGCTGCTGCGCTCTAATCCGGCATGACCCAGGCGCAAAGCGATATCCGCTACAGCCCCGACATCGCCGATCAGCATATTGGCTCTCTGCACTAGCTCCAACGGCACACTAGCAGCGAGAGCAATGCTGTCTAGAAGCAAGCCCTCGCTTACGCCATGCCGCATTTCACCCACTGCTAGCTTGACGAGGTACTTTGCCTCCAACGGAGTAGCTCGTTGCAAAAGCGCTCGGAATCTCTCATCCTTGTATTGCCGTGACCGTGGCCCGCTGATTGCTGCAATATCCTGGAATGCCTGCCAGACCTCTCGCAGAGCAAGAGCAGGCCCCTGTGCGTGCAAACGGGCGCCTCTTTCCAACATCATCTGTACGCTCTGTCCGAAATCTACTGCTTCGCTGGCAATCTTCTGGTGCTGCTCAGCAGTGGTTTTCACCACCTCATTGACCACACGCATCACAGCCGCACCGCTCAGATTCAGTGGCCGGCCTGCCTGCTCAGGAAAGACGCGTCCAATGATCATGCGGGCTGCTAGGGCAATCTTGTCCTCTGCTACCGAACGCAGATATTGCGCCACTAGCGCGGTCATGACTTTGCGTGCGCGAGTCGCCTCTAATTGCTCCCCCAATTGCACAAAGTCGGAGAATGAAGACACGAACGCCATCTCCTCAAAACCAAGAACCGGGTTTGTGCTACAAACCCGGTTCCTCGACTGCTCATATAATGAAGTTCTGCTACCCCGGCTTACTTCGGTTCCTTATCAGGGTGGAGCTTCTTGAACTTCGCTAACAACTGTTCCTTTGTCTCCTGGTGATCCGGATCCGGCACGCAAGCATCCACGGGACATACAGACGCACACTGCTGCGTATTGTAGAAGCCCACGCACTCGGTGCACTTGTTCGGATCAATCACAAAATATTCCTCGCCCTCGCTGATTGCCTCGTTAGGGCATTCCGACTCGCAAGCCGCACAAGAAATGCAATCCTCAGTGATCTTGAAAGCCATCGGTTTTCCTCCTTACATAGTTTATTGCCGCTCTAAGGGACAACATGACCATGGTACAGGCGACAGCAGGACCACTGGTCTCCCCGAGAACTAACAGTAAAAATTATACTACCTTTCGTGCAAAGATGACAAATCAAAACCAAGGCCCGACTTACATGCCGTCGCTGTTCGTCGCTTTTTCCAGTTCCATAGCCACCAATATTTTCGCCAGTTGCTCAATCGCTATGCGCTGCTTGCGGTAAAAATCTGACTCACTGATGGCCATGCGCTCGGCAATCTCGCGAATGGGCCGCCCCTGAATGAATTTCATCTCTAGAATATTGTAGACCACCCATTCGCTGGCAGTCAAGCTACGCTCCCCTGATGGCCTCAAACGTTCAATTGCCGCTCCCAACACTGCGCGCAGTGCACGAACGGGTATGCCATCGTTCTCCTGCAGGGCCTGACGCACAAGCCGTGTGCGCATCAGCGGACTGTCCACCAAACCTGGTCCACCCCAATAATGCCTCAGTGCATCTCTCACTACTCTGGGGAAATCAGGCGCATAGACTGGATTGCTCTCCAATCGCTCCAGTCGAGCAGGGGCAGGGTAAAATGGCGCACTGCGCCAACGTTGAATCTCTTCGATCTCTGGCACGATCTGCTGCAGCGCCGTAAAGACATCCTGCTGTAAGTGCATGTCTTCCAGAGCTAGTTCAGCCTGGCTAACAAAGTTGGCCACCGTGGCTAATGCCTCCAACGTTAGGGCAGGTGCGCGATTATGCGCCTCTACCCCCAGGATGCCCAGTGTAGATTCTCTATCCTTGCTGCGCAATGGTAAAAGCCAATAGCCATTACGCTGTATGAAATCCTCGTTGCGTAGCTCGCCCCGTCGGCTGGAACTGGCCGCAAATAGAGGTAGGAGATTATGCCAGTCACACTCTTTCAGGAATCGAGCGGCTGCTTCACGGGGTCCACAGAACACTTGTAACTCAAGTGCGCCTTCTTGCATCGCAACCACAAAACCACTGTGCACCCTGAGCAGATCACACAAAGCAATTAACACGTTCTCCAGCAACTGTTCAAGGTCCGTGGTCGTCAGGAGATGGGTGTCCAACTGTTCTATCCAAGCCACTTCATCGCGATCCTTGCGGTAGATCAAGCGATCTATGTACGGCTTGGCCAGGTTAACCATCACTTGCAAGAGCACGATGCTCGCAATCACTGCGAAGATAAGCACCGTATCACGCGGTAAGCCCAATATAGCCTCGACTCTGGGAATAACCAGCATCAAGAAAATTACCACCGAGCCGACCAACGGCCCACGCAGAAGATAGTGAATCAAGTTGTGCTTGATCACGCGATCGGGCATGAACACACCCTGATAGGCTACTGTGTATGCACTGACCACAGTCATCAAAGCAATGCCTAGATTGCCAATAATAGAAAGCCCTAACACAAGGTTAGAAGACAGGGTCCGCGCCATGGTCGGCACGAGCAGATAAGGGAAAACCCCAAAGCCAGGAGCGATAATCGCTATTGATAAATAGGTCATGCGCCGCCGCGAAGTAGAGGTCAAACACCGTTGCCGCGCACGAAAGACATTGACCACAGCCGCAAAGACGGTGACGAAGAAATAAAGCGTGAATGCTCCAAAGTAAGGTCCTGGAGCCAAGTGCGAAATCTCACGAGAAGTGACCCCATCTTCTACGATCAGGTCAGTCGCTATAGCCAGAACAAGCGACACCAATCCGAGCGCATAGCTTGCCGTCACCGCTATTCGCCGCAAGGATGAGGTAGAGTTAGTCGTTCGCAACAAGGCATCGGAGAAATGGAAACAAGCTGCCGGCACAAAAGCAATGCCCAACCACTGAAAACGTAACCAAAGCAGCGTCAGCGGTTCGGAAATCACGTTGAATACGAGGATATCGCCCACATATACGATAATGATAAAGGCCAGTAAGGCGGAGAAAGCTCGGGCAACTGGACTGCGGAAGTTATTCGTGATAATGTAGGCCAAGAGCGAAAAGCCAATAATGACGTTTGCCGAAGCGAGAATCTGATTGCCCAGTGATAATACGGATGTTATCCAGTACCCTACCATGATCCAACCCCATCGAGAGCACGGATCAAGATGAGAATGAAGGGATTGATTCTATAATCTTGATTGGGTAAACCAATGCGGCAATTCACCTGTAGACTATCCACAACACAAAATAATACATGATGACGCCATTGAACAACAAACTATCTACACGATCCAACATGCCTCCATGACCCGGAATGAGAGAACTCGAATCCTTGACACCCACCTGACGCTTTATCAGAGACTCTGCCAGGTCGCCAAAGGTAGCGCCTAGAACCAACAAGATTCCCAAGAGAAGGCTCTGCCACCCCAGCAATCCCATCCAACGCCCGGATACAAGCGCTGTCACAATCCCAGCGAGGAACCCAGCCATTGCCCCCTCCTGAGTCTTATGAGGGCTGATTTGAGTAAAGAAACCACGCTTTCCCCAAAACCGCCCAGCGAAGTAAGCCGCTGTGTCACAGACCCACGTGATGGCAAAGGTCAGCAGCAACCATCCCAGCCCATTGGAGAGGTTACGCAAGGCAATGAGATGTGCGAAAAGTCCACCTACATATAATGCACCAGCCAAGGTAAGTGCCCAACTGGGCAAGAAATCTTTTATACTTCCTTTGAGAATCTGCCACACCATTGGCAGCATGACCGCAGTCGCCAATCCCCATTGCCATACCTGCCACTGTGGGTAGTAAGCATTCAACAAGAGGATTGCGATGACAAACAATCCCACAGCATAGGATGGCTGATAGCCCCCTTTGTACATGATGTGATAGAACTCATAGCCAGCTCGTAGCGCTGCTACGGCCACCAATGCAGCAAAGTACGAGCCCCCTGCGTAGGATAGAGCCAGAACTATTGGAATGAGGACAATGGCACTAAGAATGCGTTGCTTGAGCACGTTGCAGATTCTCCCGGAGCCTTCACAAGCCCCATGATATATTGCACTAGGGATCGATGTGCTATTGAGATTGGCTCATCACTGAGCAGGCAGGCCGCCGAATTTTCTAACCCGCTGACCATAAGCCAGCAATGCCTGATACAGTTCCTCAGGACCAAAATCAGGCCAATACGTTGGGGTCGAATAGAACTCGGCGTAAGCTGCCTGCCAGATGAGAAAATTGCTCAGACGCATCTCGCCCGCAGTGCGGATGATCAGGTCAGGGTCCGGCAGACCCGCAGTATATAGATAACCTGCAAGAGCCTGTTCGGTCACCTGATCTACGGCTACACCATCCCTCATCATGCGCTGCACTGCTTCGACGATTTCCCTGCGTCCACCATAGTTCAGTGCTACATTCACGATGATGCGCTCACCGGAGGACGTTGCTGCTATCGCCTCGCGGATTCTGTTTTGCAAATGATCCGGCAACCCTTCCAGTGCACCTAGATGACGCAACTGTACGCCGTTCTTGCGCAACTCTTCCAATTCGCGGTCTATCACCTGCGAAAGCAAAGTTAGCAGCCCTTCCACTTCGTCGCGCGGTCTGCTCCAATTCTCAGTTGAAAAGGCATAAAGCGTCAATATCTTGATGCCGTATTCAACGGATGCACGCAGAATGCGCCGCACGTTTTCGGTTCCTGCCCGATGGCCGGCCAAACGCGGCAAGCCTCGCTGTTGCGCCCAACGGCCATTGCCATCCATAATGATGGCTACGTGTTGAGGGATTACCGATAACTGGACTCGAGGAACTGTCCCTTGTCCTGCGTTACTGCTCATCTAAAACTTAAATCTCCAGTATTTCTTGCTGCTTCGCTTTCCCAATCTCATCCATCAGCGCAACGTATTTGTCATGGATTTCCTGCAGCTTCTCGCGGGCCTCGAAAAACTCATCTTCTGTAATGAGTTTTTCCTTTTGCAACTCACGCAAGTCCTCTTGTATGTCCCGCCTGATGTTGCGTATGGCAATATGCCCTTCTTCCACACGGCGACCTACGACCTTGCTCAATTCCTTCCTGCGCTCTTCGGTAAGGCGCGGGATAGGCAAACGGATCACCATACCATCGTTGTTCGGCGTCAGCCCAAGGTCTGATTTGAGTATCGCCTTCTCGATCTCCCCAATGCTGCTTGGATCCCAAGGTCGAATAACCAGGAGCCTCGGTTCTGGCGCAGAGATGGCAGCTATTTGATTGAGTGGAGTAGGAGTGCCATAGTAATCCACGCGCAGGCGCTCCACCAAGGCAGGCGAAGCACGCCCGGTCCGGATGGCCATCAAATCCTCGCGCAGTACCTCCACTGCCTTGCTCATCCTAACTTCTGCTTCTTTCAATACGTCAGAAACCATCGTCCCTCCTGGTTAACGACTGATAATCGTCCCAATTGGTTCCCCACAGACCACCCGCTCAATGCTATTGGCCTCGGCCAATTTGAAGACGATAATAGGCAAATCGTTGTCCATGCACAGGGATAAAGCAGTGCTATCGATTACCTTGACACCTATGTTGAGTGCGTCAATATAGGTTAGCGAAGCAAAACGATGCGCTTTAGGGTTAATCATGGGATCGTCATCGTAGACGCCGTCCACCTTCGTCGCCTTGAGCAGCACATCTGCTTCAATTTCCATAGCCCGCAGTGCGGCAGCAGTATCCGTGGTGAAGTACGGGTTGCCAGTGCCTGCACCGAATATGACCACTCGCCCTTTTTCCAGGTGCCTGATCGCCCGACGTCGGATATAAGGCTCAGCCACTGCGCGCATTTCGATTGCTGTCTGCACACGCGTAGCCACTCCGCCTCTCTCCAAGGCATCCTGTAGCGCCAGAGCATTAATCACCGTGGCGACCATGCCCATGTAATCAGCAGTCGCGCGCTCCATACCCCGTGCCAGTCCGTTGATGCCCCGCCAGATGTTGCCTGCTCCGATGACGATGGCAACCTGAACTTCGAGGTTGTGAACTCGTTGAATTTGTGCCGCGATGCTCTCCACAGTGGGTACATCAATGCCCCAGCCTGCTTCTCCTGCGAGTGCTTCACCATTTACTTTGAGCAAAATACGGTTGTATTTGGGTTTTGCCACCGCTAGCCCGTCCCGAAATTGTTATGGTTCGCCTAATTCCAGGCGAACGAACCGGCGCAGCACGATATTCTCACCTGTTGCCGCGATCTTCTCACTGATTACATCCCGCACAGTTCTGTTTTCATCCTTGATGAAAGGTTGGTCCAGGAGACAAACCTCTGCATAGAACTTTTGCAGTTTATTCTCGATAATTTTGTCCAGCACATGTGCTGGCTTATTTTGGTCAGCCATCAGGGCGCGATAACGACCTTTTTCATCCTCTACTACTTCAGGCGGTATGTCCTCCGGCTTTAGATACCGTGGTCGAGTGGCTACAACTTGCATCGCTAGATCATGCGCAAGTTGCTTGAACTCAGGTAAACGAGCCACAAAATCGGTCTCACAATTCAATTCAACCAAGGCACCGATCTTGCCCATATGCACATAGGATTCCACTAGCCCTTCCTTGGCCTCGCGTTCAGCCTTCTTAGCGGCGATGGTCAAACCTTTCTCACGCAAGATTTCCTGTGCCCGGGCCATGTCACCATTGGCAGATTCCAGCGCTTTCTTGCAATCGAGCACTCCAGCACCAGTGAGCTCGCGCAGTTCTTTGATCATTTCAGATGTAACCTTCATTCTATGTTTCTCCTGTGATGGTTTGCTACAATCTATTTTCGTTCGTCTTCTTCATCAGAAAACGTCTCAATCTCGGCTTCTGGCACTTCATCGAGCGCCAGCTCTTCAGGCAGCTCGCCCATTGCTTCTTCCACTAGTTCCTCCTGTGCAACAATACCTTCCTCAGCCAACACGGCTGCTTCCGGAACCGGCGCGGCTTGGGTCTCACCCGGTACGGGAACTTCTATTCCTTCCTCGGCCATGATGACACCACGCATTTGTTGCCCTTCGATGATCGCATCGGCAATCTTCCCAGCGATGAGCTTGATCGCACGAATAGCATCATCGTTTGCTGGTATGATGTAATCAATGGGGTCCGGATCACAATTGGTATCCACCATGGCGACAACGGGAATGCCCAGAATATTGGCCTCTTTGACAGCAATTGCCTCTCTGGCTATATCGACCACGAAGAGGGCACTAGGCAAATAATACATGTTTTTAATGCCTCCAAGGCGCTTTTGCAGCTTGAGGAGTTCGCGCTCTTTCCACAGCGCCTCTTTTTTGGACAAAGCAGCAAACTGCCCCAGTTCCTTCTGCTTCTCCAGTTCGAGCAAGTAATTTGCGCGCTGGCGAATAGTGCGGAAGTTGGTGAGCGTTCCGCCCAGCCAGCGCTCGGTCACATAGGGCATGCCACATCTCTTGGCTTCTGCCTCTAGGCTTTCCTGCGCCTGTTTCTTGGTGCCGACAAAGAGAATGGTCTCACCTTCCGCGGCTGTATCGCGGATGAAATTGTACGCCTCTTCGAGCAGCCGGATAGTTTGCTGCAGATCAATGATGTGAATGCCGTTACGCTCGGTGAAAATATAGGAGCGCATCTTGGGATGCCAACGGCGGCTGCGATGCCCAAAGTGCACCCCCGCTTCCAAAAGTTCCTTCATCGTTACAATTGCCACTGTACTTCATCCTCCCTTTCGTTTTGTTCTTCCGTCCTCTTCATCCCAAAATGGAACCAGTCATTGATCAACTGGCACGCCATTTCGGTCCGAGAACGTGTTTGATAGATTTGATATCCGCACTATAATCATACTACAATCTTATAGAATAGCCAAATCAACCAAAGTATGCGAAACGCTCAGATTTTGGCTAGCGATTTTGAAGCAAGTGCCAAATAGCCTTTTCTTGCCTTGCTCTAAGTCACCAGAAGGCCAGTCTCTTTCTTTTGACAGAATATAGTTTTAATGCTATAATAGTTATACGTTGAGCAGCAATACAAGTTGATCTGAGCCTTTGACAAGTTTACTTGCCCTGTTAACGTGGTGTAGCATGATCAGCACTCTATAAAAGTGCACCTGGTTTTGTAACTTACTAGAAACCGGGCAATAGAGAAGGATAGCATCCAATAAGGTATTGAAAGGATGCGTTTTTACCACGAATCAATGGCGATCGGGAGCAAATTATCTGAATTGTTTTGCTGGGGAGCTTGCGAAACCCTAGTGATTTAGTCCTGTCTGCAGGCTAACGTTCACTAGGGTTTTTGCATATTGGGTGGAAACACATCGCGCATGGCAATAGAGCAACGCCCTTCTATGAAGAAAGGGGGTGAAAACAGAGCTGACTCGGTTTGTACGGTTGGCTAGCGATGCCTATTCTCAAGGAAAAGGGGGAAATTCTATGGATCGGAAAGTTTTGACGATGCTGCTGGTCCTGGTTCTGCTTGTGTCATTCACGGCATGTAAGCCTGCAGCCCCAGCGGAGATCAAGATCGGTGTGAATGCTGAGCTCACCGGTGGCATTCCTGTGGTCGGTGCTTCGTGCAAGAATGCAGCGGAAATGGCCGTAAAGGAAGTGAATGATGCAGGTGGGTTGGAAGTTGGGGGCAAGAAGTACAAGATTGTACTGCAGGTCGAGGACAACGAGGACAAGGCTGAATCAGCGGCTGCCGTAGCTCAGAAGCTCAACACTGCTGGGGTACTGGTCCATATCGGTGCCAATGCCAGCCGCAACGCTATCCCAGCCTCTACCGTTTGCGAAGATGCCAAATTGCCGATGATCAGCCCCTGGTCTACAAACCCGAAGACCACCGCCGGCAAGAAATATGTCTTCCGCGCCTGCTTCATTGATGACTTCCAAGGCGTGGTCGCCGCGAAATTCGCCATCAATGACCTAAAGGCCAATACTGCTGCTGTCCTTTACGATGTGGCCAGCGAGTACAACAAGGGCATTGCCGAGATCTTTAAGAAAACTTTTGAGGAAGCAGGCAAGAAAGTAGTGGCCTTCGAAACCTATACCACTGGTGACAAAGATTTCTCTGCCCAACTCACCAAGATCAAGGCCTCCGGTGCCGATGTCCTCTTCCTGCCCAACTACTACAGCGAAGTGCCACTACAGGTGCAGCAAGCACACAAGCTGGGCTACACAGGGACTATCTTCGGCAGCGATAGCTGGGGCAACTTGGAGCTCATTGACCTCTGCGGTGCAGATTGCGAAGGGTTGTTCTTTACCACCCACTACGCGCCAGACATTGCCACGCCCAAGGCGCAGAAATTCATCCAGAACTATGAAAAGACCTATGGCAAAACACCGGATGATGTTGCGGCTCTGACCTATGATGCATTTGGTCTGGCCTTCCAGGCCATTCAAACGGCAGGAAAGATCGATCGCCAGGCTGTACGTGATGCTTTGGCCAGCATTACCAGATATGAGGGTGTGACTGGCACAATGCAGTTCAAGGGCACCGGCGACCCGATCAAGAGCGCGGTCATCATCCAGATCAAGGGTGGCAAGTTTACCTACTATACATCTGCTGCACCGTGATCGATTCTGCGCGCTACAGACCCTAAGGGTTTTCAAACCCTTAGGGTCTGACCTAAGAAATCTATCGAAAAGAGGGAATCTCAAGTGCAATTCATTGTCCAGCAAATTCTGAATGCTCTGCAGTTGGGTAGCGTATACGCGCTTATTGCCTTGGGCTACACGATGGTTTACGGCATCCTGCGCATGATCAACTTCGCCCACGGCGATATTTTTATGGTGAGCACCTACATTGGCTTTTTCAGCGCCTCCTTCTTGCTGGGACGCCTCCTGCATTTGCCCGGGGTCATCATCTTTGTGCTAACCCTGCTTGTGGCCATGCTGGGCACTGCATTTTTGGCTGTGTTCATTGAGCGGGTTGCCTACAAACCACTGCGCCAGGCACCGCGTATCTCGGCGGTGATCACCGCGCTGGGAATCGGCCTTGTCCTGGAAAACACGACCTTGGCCACTATCGGCCCAGAGCCCCGTATCCTGCCTCAGGTGATCCCAGTAGTCAACTTCAGCATCGGTGGGGTAGCCATCTCCACCATTCAGATTGTGATCCTGATTATCTCCGCTATTGTGATGTTTATCCTGGATACCATCGTGCGCAAAACGATGACCGGCATGGCAATGCGCGCCATCTCCTTTGACAAGACAGTGGTGCCATTGATGGGGGTGCCCGTGGACCGTATCATCTCCATTACCTTCGCTCTGGGGTCCTCCATGGCCGCGGTTGGCGGAATCCTCTATGGCATCGCTTATATGATAGATCCTTATATGGGCATTCGCATTGGCTGGTGGGCCTTTATCTCCGCTGTGGTGGGGGGTATTGGCAACATCCGTGGGGCAATGGTAGGCGGTTATATCCTGGGTTTTGTGGAGATCTTTGTGGCTGCTTTCCTCCCCTCCACCTATCGCGATTTTGTGGCTTTTGCCCTGCTCCTGATCCTCCTGGTGTTCAAACCCACAGGCATCTTGGGCATGCCTGTGGTACAACAAAAAGTATAGAGGGCCAAGATCATGATGAAACGTCTTGCTATCCCGTCCCGCCGACCCTTGTTAACTGCATTTGTCCTGCTATTGATCCTCCTACTAGCCATTCTGCTCCCGCAGCTTGGCATCTTGAACCTGTATCTGCAGCAGGTGATTATGTATGTGGGGATCAACATCATCCTCACCATCAGCCTGAACCTCGTGAACGGCTATATGGG
Organism: Chloroflexota bacterium; assembly: GCA_014360905.1. NCBI lineage: Bacteria > Bacillati > Chloroflexota > Chloroflexota bacterium. The sequence continues at coordinate 37,641 of JACIWW010000015.1, read as the reverse complement.
AGAATTTTCAGTAGGGCATGCTGGCTTTATGGCCATCGGCGCTTACATTTCTTCCCTACTGACCGTGCTGGTCTTTCCAAGGTCATGGGGGCCGTTCATCTTCCCATTAGTACTGATCCTTGGCGGCTTGGGCGCTGCCCTGGCCGGACTCATTGTAGCCTTGCCCTCTTTCAAAACACGAGGGGATTACCTAGCCATTGTTACCTTGGCTTTCAACATGATCATCAAGAGCGTATTGGAGAACATTGATGCAATCGGTGGTCCCCGTGGCTTCATGGGCATGAGCAAATTGACTAACGTTGCCTGGGTGTACATCTGGGTGTTGATCACCATATACGTCATCCGCAATTTTGTTTTCTCCAATTATGGGCGGGCTATCCTATCTATCCGCGAAGATGAAGTGGCTGCCGAGTTAGTCAGTGTAAACACGCGGCAGACCAAAGTATTGGCATTTGTGGTTTCTTCTTTCTTCGCTGGAATTGCCGGCGGCTTGTTCGCTCATGTGTTGCAGTTCATTAACCCCAGGAGCTTCACTATTCTCAAGTCCACCGACATGCTCGTGATGGTATATCTGGGCGGCATTGGGAGTATCACTGGCTCCATATTGGGAGCCACGATCTACACGGTGCTGTTGGAGCTACTGCGACCGTTGGGCGTCTGGCGCTGGGTTGTTGGACCATTTTTGCTGGTTATCCTGATGATCACACGTCCACGAGGTATCTATGGTTTGCGGGAGACGCGTTGGTTAGCTCCCGCAGAGGAGGTGCCGGCAGATGCCACTGCTACAGGTTAAGGGGCTCAGCCATTATTTCGGTGGCTTGAAAGCCGTCTCCAATTTCAATCTCGATTTAGAGCCTGGCGAACTGGTGGGCATCATTGGCCCTAATGGGGCTGGCAAAACCACTGTTTTCAACCTCATCACCGGCGTCTACCGACCGATGGAAGGTCAAATATTTTTCAATGGGCACAACTTAGTGGGGTTGCATCCCCACCAAATCATCAGCAAAGGCATCGCGCGCACTTTTCAAACCATTCGCCTGTTCAAAGAACTAAGCGTATTGGATAACGTGCGCATTGCCTGTCACTCTCAAGTTCGCTACGGCCCGTTGTCGTCATTTCTCCATAGCAGGAACTTTGACGAAGAGGAACGGAGAATACGTCAGGAGGCATTGCACCTCTTGGACATTTTCAACTTGCGTGGTTATGCCCAGGCTCAGGCGAAAAACTTGCCCTATGGAGAACAACGCCGTCTAGAGATGGCCAGGGCATTGGCGACCAGACCCAGGTTGCTCTTGCTGGATGAGCCAGCCGCAGGGATGAACCCTGGTGAGATCAAGCGTCTGATGGAACTCATCCAGTGGATTCGCCAGCAGTTTGACTTGACTATCATCCTGATAGAACACCAAATGAGAGTGGTGATGGGCATTTGCGAACGCATCCTGGTACTGGACTTTGGCGAGACCATCGCTGAGGGAAGCCCAAAAGAAATCCAAAACAACCCCCGCGTGCTGGAAGCGTATCTCGGAAAGGGGGTAGAACGATGACCAACAACACGCCTCTGCTGTCCGTGCAGGACCTGTTCGTCTCCTATGGGAATATCAAGGCTTTGCGTGGCATTTCCTTTGAGGTATATCCCGGTGAGATCGTGACCCTCATCGGAGCCAACGGCGCCGGCAAGTCCACTACCCTGCGTGCTATCTCCGGTCTGATTCCATTGGAGAGCGGAAGCATTATCTTCAACGGTCATAACTTGCGGGCTTATCCTCCTCACCGCATCGTTGAGTTGGGCATTTCCCATGCACCCGAAGGGCGTGGCATCTTCGGAAACCTGACCGTTATGGAGAACCTCAGGTTAGCCACTTACGCGCGAAAAGACAAGGAGCAAATCGCCAAAGATTACCGGCGCGTGTTTGGCCTTTTCCCGCGCCTGGAAGAACGCAAGAACCAGATCGCCGGAACACTTTCTGGCGGTGAACAGCAGATGCTGGCCGTGGGCCGAGCGCTAATGACCCGTGGTCGGCTGATGCTCCTGGATGAACCTTCGATGGGTCTAGCGCCCATACTAGTGCAGGAGATCTTCCGCGTCCTGCAGGAGATCAACCGTTCAGGCACAACCATTCTGCTGGTCGAACAAAATGCCCACATGGCTCTGCAAGTAGCCAATCGCGGCTATGTTCTAGAGACTGGTACGATCACTGTGCAAGGCCCAACAGAAGAACTAGTGCGCAATCCCAAGGTAAAGGAAGCCTACCTGGGCGGATAGTCAAATAGACAATGCCAAGGACAAGCCACAGTAGAACCAATCACGCATATCAGGAGCCAAGATGGCTTCACCGATGACATGCAACGAGCCTACCTGGGCTGAAATCGATCTGGATGCCATTGCCCACAACACACGTCAGTTGAAACAGTACGTGGGAGAGCGCACCGAATTGGTGGCGGTGGTCAAAGCCAATGCCTATGGCCATGGTGCGTTGCCTGTTGGCCTAGTAGCGCTTAAGAATGGCGCGACACGACTGGCCGTTGCCCGCGTAGGCGAAGGAGTACAGCTACGAAGAGGCGGAGTTGCTGCTCCTATCCTGGTAATGGGCTATGCCACACTGGGCCAGGCCAACGAAATCGTCCGGCATCGCCTCACTCCTACGGTGAATACCCTCGAACTGGCGCACGCTCTTTCCGCAGCCATCGCTGAGCAGAATGCAGCACCGCTGCCAGTGCATGTGAAAGTGGACACTGGACTCGGACGCTTTGGCCTCTTGCCCCATGAGGTGCTCGATTTCAGCCGCGCATTGTTGGCTGTGCCCAATCTATTCTTGGAAGGGCTTTGGACGCATTTTGCCTCCGCTGATGAAACCGATCAATCCTATACCTACCATCAATGCGCAGTATACAACCAGGTTCTGCGCCAACTAGAGGAAGCGGGCATTCACATCCCTCTCAAGCACGTGGCCAATAGCGCCGCTACGTTGACCTTGCCAGAAACACACCTGGACATGGTGCGCTGCGGCATTGCCATTTATGGACTACGTCCCTCTGCTGAGGTGAAAATGGTTGTTCCCCTGCGCCCGGCCATGACGATCAAGGCACGCGTGGCTCGTGTCCGCATCCTTCCCGCTGGCTCCAGCATCAGCTACAACCGCACTTATGTCACGTCGAGACCCACTACCGTGGCACTAGTGCCCATTGGCTATGGCGATGGCTACCGTCGTGGCCTATCCAACCAGGGCATGGTGCTCATCCATGGCCAGCGCGCCCCCATCATTGGTCGGGTATGCATGGACCAGTTCATGGTGGATGTGAGCAACATCCCAGATGTGCAACAGGGTAACGAAGTGGTCGTATTGGGACGTCAGGGAGAAGAGGAGATCAACGCCGAGGAGATTGGCGCTTGGGTGGGCACCAACAATTACGAAACTGTCACGGCTATTCTGCCTCGGGTACCACGGGTATATCTGGCAGGAGATAACAAGACTCCGTAGTCTATGTGAGACTTCGGAGATTTACAACGCGAAATACCAACGAAATCGAACATAGGACATAAAACACGCGGCAAAGAATGTCTTTTACAATCCCGCTTTCTTCCCCACACTATGCTTTATGTTTTTCGCCTTCTTTGTCCTCCCCACCAGATCCCGAGCCATATCAAATAGAGCGCATTGGTCACGGTTATCACTGCAGCAGGGAGGGCAACTCGTTCGGCAAACAGGCTCAGGACAGTAGCAGCGGTCAGGCTGGTGTTTTTGATCGTGCCTATCAACACGCTGCTTAGGCACACAGCACGATTGACCTGCAATTTTTCCAAGATCCATTCAAGCACAAGACCCAGCCCCAAACTACTGGCTAGCCCAATCAAAGCAATCAGTAGCAGCATCTGGGATTGTTGCAGTAATCCATCTCGGTTTAGCCCAACCGCGGTGAAAATGACCAAGGCAAAAGCCCAGTTGACGATTGTGCTGCTCCAACGCTCGATAGATATCTTGAGCGGGCTAATAGTGATCAAACGCGAGACACCCAAGGGGATCAAAACTAATTGAACCAGGATGGTCAGTAGCCTCATGGGTTGAATCAAGACAGATCCACCCAGAAAAACAGCCGTCATAGGCATGATCACAATGGCGGCCAAATAGGTTGCAACGTAACCGACCAGCGCAAGAACTGCATCGCCTTCCAAGACATAACTGAAAGGAACGACGGCAATGCCAGGTGGTGTAGCGGCCAATAAGACAAAGCCCAACCATAGCTCTACATCTCTTACCAGAGGTCGGGCCAATACCAATATCAGCCCTCCCTGAATAAAGAAGGTCAAGATAATGGACAGCACGGTGGCGTAGGCTACCTTGCGCCAGGAGCGAAAGTCACTAGCCACAATTCCAGTCATAGAGACTGACATGGCTACAGTCAGCGCTGGCAAGCTGAGTGGCTCTATCCACCTCGCCTTTCCGCCCAAGAGCAACCCAAGGACAATGCCAAGAGCCATCACCGAGATAGAGTTGGCGTTTTGCAGCAAATCCAGCAGTTTGTTAGGCTTGGTCACGATGGATTCCCCCACCATCTGCACGTCATGTGCCTCATCCTCGTCCTTACACTTTCCGTTTCATATCTTCCGCCCTCTCGCCCCACCACATCCCCAGCCACACCAAATAGAGCACATTGGTCACGCTGACCACAGCAGCCGGCAGAGACACAGACTCACTGAACAACGCCAGCGCAGTGGCAGCAGTTAGGCTGGTGTTCTTGATTGTGCCCATGATGATGCTGGTTACACGCCAGGCACGGTTAAAACCCAGCCGCTGCAGCACCCATTCCAGCACAAAACCCAAGCCAAAGTTGGTACAGACGCCAATCAAGAGCAATAGCAACAGTACCTGCGGTTGCTGTAGGATGCGGTCGCGATTGAGGCCGATAACCGTAAAGATGACCAGGGCAAAAGCCCAGTTGACAATGCTACCGCGCCAGCGCTTGATAGGTTCTTTGAGCGGGCTAGCCACGATCAGCCGTGAGGCGGCAAGCGGCAGCACCAGCAATTGGAAAAGGATAGTGATCAAGCGCATCGGGCTTACCGCGGTAGGACCAAGGAATGCAGTTACGATCAACGGCATAAGCAGCACTGCCGCCAGGTAGATCCCTACTGAACCAACAAGTGCGAAGGGGATATCACCGCCCAGCAAATAGCTGAAGGGGATCACAGCTACACCTGTAGGCGTAGCGGCTAGGAGCACGATGCCTGCCCATACATCAGCCTCGAGCGTCAGCAGACGCGCTAGCACAAGCAGCAGTGCACCATTGAGCAGATAGGTCAGCACGATGCCAATCAGCGTCATTCTTGCTACCTTGGCCAGCGGACGGAAATCGTGCAGTTGCACCTCCGTCACGGAAACGGCCATCGCCACTGCCAACGCCGGCAGTGTGAAGCCTTGCGTCAGGTGTGCCGTCCTGCCCAACGCAAACCCCAAAACAAGCGAGGAGACGAGCAAGAAATTGCGGTCGCGCAACAAACGGAGCAGTTTAGATAGCATGCGGCAGCGTTTCGTCCTTTCGTGAACAAGGTCGAGAGATGCGGAAAGCCTGAAGCCAGAGGGCTATTCTCTAATCAATCATTCGCACCTTCGCCGGGTCATAGCGGTCCTCGCGGCCCTTCTTCTCCGCTGGATAGCCCAGAACTACCAACGCTAATGGCACCAAGTGTTCTGGCAGACCTAAAACCCGGCGCAAAGCCATGACGCGCTCTTCCCGGGGATAACAACCGCACCAGACTGCCCCCAGTCCCTTGGCATGTGCAGCAAGCAGCAAATTTTGCGTCGCGGCGGCACAATCTTGAACCCAGAAACCCTTGCTCAACTCGCGCTGCAAGTCCCCACAGACCAGAATGGCCAGCGGGGCACCCTTGACAGGAGCATAGGGGTGGGCCTTGCCCAATTCATCCAGCACTTGGCGATTGCGCACGACGACAAAGTACCAGTCTTGTTGATTACGAGCCGAAGGTGCAGCCATCGCCGCCTGCAGCAGTTCCTTGACCACCTCATCGGGTACAGGCTGCGCAGTGTATTTGCGGATGCTGCGTCTGGTCAGGATGGTTTCCATCGCATCCATGTTGTTCGTCCTCCGTAGAGATATATAACAACCCCAGCCGAAGCGGTCAGGGCCTTTGCATTGCAACACGAAAATTGTAACACGGACTTGGTTTCCACGCAAGTTGCCTACATGGCAAACTTTGGACGCGAGTTGGTAATCCCGGCTCTTTACCTCAGGCTACGCACCCCGCCAAGCGCTTTTGTCACCATACTCAGCCGCAGGTATAATGCGTTTGTGGGGCAGCAAGTGCAAGGAACTCGCACTGCTCTATGAGCGTCTATAGCGTGATTCTACAACTCGTGGAGTCTACTGTCGGCTAATGAAGTATCACAATCCTGATATCAGGGATAACAAATCCAGGCTATGGCTAGCCTATCCTGGCGAAGATTGGCGCAGAGCCTTTGTCCAGGGGATGCTCGTGATCCTCCTTGTGGCTGGGTTGCTGCTGTGTGTAACTGCTCTGCTGGCCACAGGTGTCTATGCCTACGTCGCGGCGCAGTTGCCCTCGCCAGAGGAATTGAGCATCCGTGCCAACACCTTTGCCAGCACCAAGATCTATGACCGCAACGGGGTGCTGCTGTACGAGGTATTTGACCCAAGCGGTGGACGCCGCACTGTCGTGCCCCTCTCACGTATCCCCTTGTATGTGCGCCAGGCTACGATCGCAACCGAAGATCCCACCTTCTATGCCAACCCCGGGTTTAATCCACTGAGCATCGCCCGTGCTCTTTGGCAGAACCTGCGCGAACGGGACATTGTCTCAGGGGCCAGCACGATTACACAGCAATTGGTCAAGAATACTTTCCTCTCACCTGAAGTTACCCTCAGGCGCAAGATCAAAGAAGCGATCCTGGCTGCCGAGATCACCCGTCGCTATACCAAGGACGAAATCCTGGAGCTGTATCTGAACCAGGTTTATTACGGAAACATGGCCTACGGCATTGGCACTGCCGCGGAGGTCTATTTCAACAAGCCAGTGGAGAAACTAACCCTGGCCGAGGCTGCCTTGCTCGTTGGCATCCCGCAAGGCCCGGCTATCTACGATCCCTATACCAATTTGGCTGCCGCTAAGGTTCGGCAGGGCATTGTGTTGGATCTCATGGTAAAACGAGGCTACTTGAGTGCGGAAGAGGCGAGGAAAGCAAAGCTCGAGGAATTGCACTTTGCTCCGCAGCGCATTGAAATGAAAGCGCCCCACTTTGTTGTCTACGTACGCGAACAACTGGAAGCGCAATTTGGCACGCAAATGCTCTATCGCGGTGGGTTGCGCGTATACACTACCTTGGATATGAAGATGCAAGAGGCAGCTGAGCGCATCATCCGCAATCACATCGCCTCACTGGCCGAATTGGAGGCAACCAACGCGGCACTGCTCGCCTTGAACCCGCGCAACGGTCAGATACTGGCTATGGTCGGAAGCGCTGACTTCTACAATGAGGAAATTGATGGGCAGGTGAACGTCACTCTGCGGCTGCGCCAACCTGGGTCAGCGATCAAACCTGTTACCTATGCCGCCGCTTTTGAGCGTGGCTGGACGGCGGCTACCTTCATTATGGATATCAAAACCGAGTTCCCAGACGGAGCCAACCCGCCCTATGTGCCCCATAACCACGACAAGAAGGAACACGGCCCAGTGCTGGTACGAGATGCCCTTGCCCGCTCGCTCAATATCCCGGCGGTCAAGACCTTGCAATTCGTGACCCTGCCAGGCATGCTGGAGATGGCGCACCGTCTGGGCATTACCTCTCTGAACAGGGCTGACTATGGCCTGTCCCTAACTCTCGGTGGCGGCGATATTACCTTGCTAGAACTGACCAGTGCTTACGCCGTTTTTGCCAACGGCGGGCAGCGTGTTCTGCCTACGCCTATCCTGCGCATCGAAGACAGTGCCGGACGTCTTATCGTCCAGGCTTCCGAGGAAGCAGGGGCACAAATCCTGGATCCGCGCCATGCCTACTTAATCACCAGCATTTTGTCAGATAAGGAAGCGCGAATACCCACATTTGGTCGTAACAATCCCCTCGAACTCTCCCGGCCAGCCGCAGTGAAGACGGGCACAACCGACGATTACCGTGATGCATGGACCATAGGCTACACGCCAGACCTGGTCACTGGTGTATGGGTGGGAAACAGCAACCAAAAGCCAATGAAGGGCGTTTACGGCTCGCGTGGAGCCGCACCTATCTGGCACGACTTCATGGAAGAGGTCCTGCGCGATACCCCTGTCCACGATTTTGTCATGCCTGAGGGGATGGAAACCGCCGAAATCTGTCCCGTGTCGGGCAAGCTGCACACGGACAAATGCCCCTCCGCACGCAAGGAAATCTTCCTCGCCGGCACAGCGCCAAAAGAGCCATGCGACATACATGTGGATGTGCGTCTATGCACAGTAAGCGGTCAGCGTGCTAGTCCGTTCTGTCCAGTGAACGTCGTGCACACACAGTATTTTGAAGTCTACCCACCTGAATACCGCGCCTGGGCTGAGTCCCAAGGCAAGCCTCAGCCACCTGCTGAGACTTGCACTGTGCACACACGGCCACCACGTGCGGAAATCATGGAGCCACGAGATAGCAGCATCGTCGAGGGCATTGTCCCTGTTTACGGCAGCGCACGGATAGATGACATGGATCACTACGAGGTGCAATACGGCATTGGTGAAAATCCCATCGGATGGGGGATAATTGCGCGTCAGAACATCCTCTTAGAGGATAGTGTGTTAGCGGCATGGGACACCCGAGAATTGCGCAATGGCCTCTATTCCCTGCGTGTAGTGGTTTATGACCGCCACGGGAATCACGCCGCCTCGCCGGCGGTGCGAGTCACCGTTGCCAACCCCACACCGACTGCTACAGCAACACCGACGAATACGCCAACGGCTACGATCACACCGACAAGCACACCAACATCTACAGCTAGCCCCACGCCAACCGTAACACCGACCATTCCTGATACAGCCACATCTATCCCCACTGCAACCATTCCCGAGCCCGCCACACCGACGCCCATATTGGAACTACCGACCGAAACGCTCATACCAGCAATCCAATCTGCCCCATCTGCAACGCCAGAGGTCACACCTGGTTTGTAGCAAGTGCTTCAGTGCTATGATCAACGCCTGCTACGGCTTCACAAAATGGGGCACATTGCTTTTTGACTATGATCTCTGCATGAGATAGAATTAGCAATAAATGCCCCACAAAGAAAGGCGTAGATGCCACAGAGATTGCTGCAGTTGCGAGGAATGTGGTCAAAACGAACAGCCTTTCAGACGCTTTTTGGCGCCTTTGTTTGCCTATGGCTAGCCTTCATGGCGCAACGCGCTCTAGACCAGCACAAGTCCAAAATACTCCCCCTGGCAATGCTCGGATTAGCGGCTTTTGTTTTCGCCCTGCTTTCACGTCACACTGCACTTGAGGCCGCAGAAAGCAGAGAGGAAAGTCCCCGCTCCTTATCCATGTCTCTATCGGCTGTGGCCATAACCCTAGCCATAAGCCTATTGGGCTGCCTGGATTTCGGTGGCAATCGCTTCCGGCCGCTGGGACTTGTCCTCTGGATAGGTGGCTTGCTGTTGACCCTTCTCTACCTATGGCTGATCTCCCCGGACAACGCTTTGGGCGAGCGTATCAATCTGTGGCGCAAACAGAAGAGGCTGTGGCTTCCGGCCCATTGGTTCATCATTGCTGCAATCGTACTGGTAGGGGCGTGGTTCCGCTTGCGACTCATTAGCAAGATCCCTGCGGAGATGGGCTTTGACCTGGCTGAGAAATTCTTCGATACGCTGAGCATTGCCCGCGGCTCCTATCAAATTTTCTTCCCAGCACGTCTAGGTCGAGAGGGACTGTTCTTCTACACCGTGGCCTTTGTCGGACGCATCATGGGCTTGAGCAAATTGACGCTGCATGTAACTTCCGCATTGATTGGCACGCTGACAATCGTAGCAGCTTTCTGTCTGGCGCAAGAAGCTTTTAACCGACAAGTGGGACTGCTGGCCGCTTTCCTGCTGGCTATTAACCGCTGGCACATCGTTCTTAGCCGCACCGGCTTCCGCGCTATTACCATGCCTCTCTTCACGATCCTGACCCTATACACGCTCGTCCGTGCGCTGCATAAACGAAGGCCTCTGGACTTTGGCTGGGCTGGCATTGCTTTAGGGACAGGTGTTTATAGTTACCGTTCCTTTCTCTTCGTGCCTATGGCCATTACCGCTGGCCTTGTGCTGTGGTTTCTAGCCAGAGGTTGGTCAGAGTTTCGCATGCTTCTCCCTGGCCTTGCGGTTCTTGTCTTGGTTGCCGCGGTAGTTGCCGCTCCTTTGGCACGTTACGCCTTGGAGAACCCCGACAAATATCTGGCGCGCGAACGATACCAACTACAGGCGATCCAAGCACAGAAGAAACAGAGCCAGGGATTCCTTGCTTATTACTGGCGCTGCATGCTCGGCTTTAACTACATGGGCGATGGCGATCCTCGTTTCAATGTCCCCTTTGCACGTCTAATGGGGTTCGTGAGTGGTACTTTCATGGTATTCGGGTTGGCATACACGTTGTGGCGCTGGCGGCAGGGATGCAATACCTTCCTGATCGCGTCCTGGTTTGTCCTCATCCTGCCTTCAGCTTTGAGTATGTTGCCCAACGAGTACCCGAGCGTCCTGCGCATGTCTGGAGTCATTGGGCCTGCGATTATCCTGGCAGCCTTGCCCTTGCCTCTCATTGGCAAACGGATTCAGCAAGCGCAAGCCGTTGGTCAGCCGCTCAGTACGCCATCTCTCGCTCCTGCAGAACGAGATGCCACGAAAAGCAAGTGGGAATTCGCACTGACACTGACCACAGGGCAAAGACAGCACACATGGATATGCCAGTGGCGTTGGGACAACATAGCACGCTGCATCCTGATCTTGGGAGCGATTCTGCTGCTCGCTTTCGAAACCAAAGAGGTCAACCGCTTCTACTTCCAGGATTACATCGTGCGCTTACCAGATATGTCCAATTATTCTCTAGCAAAAGCGATTGCAAGTGAAATAGCACACTATGGCGATTTGCGCTCCACCTATATCAAACCCTGGCCAAATTGGTTTGACAGCACCGTACTGCAATTGCATGTCGGAACTGATCGAAGTTGGGACCCCTTCGTAAAAGCCCTGGTTCCCCATCAACCTCCTCTATCTACTATCGAAGGGACAGCACTTTTTATCCTAAACCCGGCTGACCATGACGCGCTGGCAACGTTGCAAATGTCCTTCCCACGTACCGTGATTATTCCACACTATTATCCCAATGGTGAACCAGCCTTCAATGTCATCTATTGCGAGCGCTGAGAGAAGAACAGTGAACGAGGGTGATATGCACAGCCTTCCGAACGCATCCCACAACGATAGTATGCATCCCACTAGCCTGCAATTTTGGCAGGGTTTCTGGCGACTGCGTCCAGTGCAAATCGCACTCATCGCCTTTCTCTGTCTGGCTATAGCTGTGGCTGCACAACGGAGTCTGGACCGCCAGCGGGGCACTGCTCAAGGTGTATTGGGCTATGCTGTCGCAGCCACCATCTTCGTGCTTCTTACGCACCACATCGCTCTGGAAGCGAAAAGCCGCGAAGATGAAGCTATTGAGGTTGCATCTCCATCGTACGCTACCTTGGCCATAGCGCTGGGCACAGCTCTATTGGGATGCCTGGACTTCGGCAATAACGAATTTCGCCCATTAGGTCTAGTGCTCTGGCTGGGCGGGTTATTTACGGCTATGTGTTATCTGCGCTTGATTTTGCCTGGTAACTCCTTTAGACAACATCTCAAAGCCTGGTGGCGTGAGAAGGGTACATGGGTTCCCGCCCATTGGCTACTGCTGGTAATAATCTTAGCGGTGGGTGCGTGGTTCCGCTTTCACCGCTTGAACGAAATCCCAGCAGATCTTGGGCCCGACTTGATCTACCACTACTATGACACTCTGGACATCCTCGAGGGCAAATATCGCATCTATTTCCCTGAAAGAGAATCCTTGATCTTTTACTGCACCGCTTTGTGCGCCCGTATCATCGGACTGAGCCAATTCACGTTGCACTTTACCTCAGCGCTGGTAGGCATGGCTACTATCGTGGCACTATACGGCTTGGGTCAGGAGCTCTTCGATAAGCAGGTCGCGCTGTTGGCTGCGTTCCTGCTGGCGATCAACCGCTGGCACATCGCGTTAAGCCGCTCGGCGTACCCAGCGGTATTTACGCCTTTGTTCTGCACTCTTCTGCTCTACACGCTTATACGCGTCTTGCGCCTCAGGCAATTTGGGGACTTTGCCTTGGCTGGCATGGTCCTGGGATTAGGTTTTTACACCTACACGCCCTTCAAAGCATCTCCACTATTCGTGGTGGTTGCCCTCGTCCTATACCTTCTCAGCCGGCGTAGGAAGGCAATGCCGTCGCTATGGCCGCAACTTCTAGTGATGGTAGCGGTGGCGCTTGTTGTCCTTGCCCCTGTAGCCCGCTTCGCTATCGAGAGACCCAGGGAGTACTTCGTGCGTGAGTTGGTGACACTCAGACTGAAGCGAGAGCAGGCAGAGTTCGATCGTGGATTGCCCACTTACTACTGGCGAAGCATCCTTGGCCTGAACTACTTGGGCGATGGCACCTCGCGTTGGAATGTTCCAGGAGCCCGGCACATGGGCTTTGTCAGTGGCATGTTCATGGTCCTCGGACTGGGATATGCACTCTGGCGCTGGCGACATGGCTACAATTACATCCTGCTCGCCGCTTGGTTCATCCTGATCCTGCCTGCTGCCTTGGGTATGCTGCCCAGGGATACTCCCAGCAGTTTGCGCATGTCAGGGGTACTGCCGCCAGCGGTGCTCCTGGCGGCTTTGCCTTTACCTCTTATGGCTCGGCTGATGCAACAAGCTGGGTTGTTGGGCAAAACGGATGCAGCCCAGACACAGCGCAGCGAAGAAAGCACGCCTGCCAGTGCAGAAAGCAAGATCTCTCTGAGTATAGAATCGCCAACCAAATGCTTTGCTTGGACCTGGCGACCGCATTGGGTGAACCTCTGGTCTCTGGTATTGATTGGCATTACAGCCTGGTTGCTGATCTATGAAACGCGCGAAGCCAACCACTTCTACTTCCAGGACTTTGTCAGAACTGCTCCAGATAGAGCTAATTATTCCAATGCCAGGGAAATCGCACGTGAGATAGAGCACTATGGCGACCTGCAGTCCGTTTACATCAAAATTTGGGAGTTCTGGTTCGATGGCAGCGCACTGCGCGTTAATCTACGCCTAAAAGATCGCAACTGGAGCCCATGGGTGACGGTGCTTGACCCTCAGCAGCCCCCTCTATCTACCATTCAGGGCCCGGCTCTGTTCATCGTGCATCCCAATGACCAGCAAGCGCTGGCTACACTACGCGCTTTCTTCCCTCGTGGCGTGGCGCTACCTCGCTACTATCCCGATGGGGCTATCTCATTCTATGCTTTTTATGTCGAGTAATGGGTTGCGCATGCTCACAGCAACTATGGTTCACGATGTGCAGGACAGCCAGCAACGAATAGGGGCGCGGATAAATGACCGTGTTGCGCCATGAATTCGTTGACGGCCGAGACGCAATAACTCGCTCCCCAGGTTGAACTCAAACCCTGCCCGCCGCGTTAGTTGCACCTTCATGGGTTTCGATGTATAATTTGCGCGGAGTTTAACCAAAGCATTTTCCAAAGGAGGAGCAAAATGCCAGATTTCCCTAACCCATTTGTTGGCAATGTGCCAGATCGCAAGTTGAATTTCGAAGAATTGATCAGAGCTATCCGCATTGACATCGCCGGCGAATTAGAGGCTATCCACCTCTATCAGGCACACGCTCAAGCAACCGATAATGAGTTGGTCAAAGAAGTGCTGCTGGATATCGCCAACGAAGAACGCGTGCATGTCGGTGAACTGCAACGACTGCTCACCCTGCTGCTGGCTGATGAAGAGACACTATTGGCCGAGGGCAAAGCCGAAGTAGATGCTGTGGCTGCCAAGCTGGGGGCAAAAGCGGTCCCAGCAGAGAGCAATAGGACAGCTCCGACTGGCGATGCGCCCACTATTGGCTCCTTGAAGCCATAGCATAGTCGCAACGAACAAGGAGGAACAGAAAGATGGCAAACAAGTATCTAGGTCGAGAGGATGCCCCTATTAGCGCCGCAATATGGGAAAAACTTGACGCAGCCATGATCGAGGCAGCAAAAAGCCAGCTTGTTGGACGCCGCCTGCTGTACATTGAGGGCCCCTATGGATTGGGACTAAAGACTATCCCTCTGGAGGATGCAGTTGTTACAGCCGCTGCCGACACCCCAGAAGTGGTCGCTAGCGCGGTTATCCCTGTACCTTTGATTCGCACTACCTTTGTGCTCGGGACGCGTGACCTCGCTAACTATGAGCGGGATGGAGTAACCCTGGATTTGAGCAAAGTCGCCGAAGCGGCCATTGCCTGTGCCAGGTTGGAAGATGATCTCGTTTTCAACGGCATGGCCAAGTTGCGTTTGCCCGGCTTGCTCAATGTCCCGGGACACAACAAGGTCAAATTGTCTGCTTGGGAGAAACCAGGGGATGCTGCTGAGGATGTGATCAAGGCTTTGACGGCGTTGGATAGCAGTGGCTCTCATGGCCCATACAGTCTGGCCCTGGCACCAAGCCGCTACAACTTGCTATTCCGCCGTTATCCCCAGGGCAACCAAACAGAGCTGGAACACGTAGAGACGATGATCACAGCGGGCATCTTCAAAGCCCCCATCCTCAAAGATGGCGGCGTTTTGCTGGCCTCTGGGTTGCAATACGCTTCCATCGTTATCGGGCAGGACATGAGCATTGGCTTCATTGGCCCCAGTGACGGAGATCTGGAGTTCTCCATATCCGAAAGCGTGGCCCTGCGCGTTCGCCAGCCCAAGTCTATCTGTGTGCTGGAAGCTTAGCTACACCTGAGAAAGGGCATACAATTCAGGGACCCGCTTCTGCGCGAAGCGGGTCCCTGCTTCCCCATGCTAAGGCGGACCATAGTCCGCCGCTATCCATTGACCATTCACTGCCGAGTTCCCACCCACCACGCTCACGGCGGACAACAGTCCGCCGTCATTATTCACCGCCGAGCGCGCCGAGAACGTGGGGATTTATCAAATCGTTCTTCGCACCGCCGTCACGCGGCGTGGACTGCTGTGCACGCCTAGCATGGTTGTCCACGCAAAGCACTGACCTCTGTGCTTCAGGCGGACCACAGTCCGCCGTCGTCATCGCCATTTACCGCCGAGCACGCCGGAGCGCAGAATGGCTAGGGAATCAATCGCCGGCGCTTTTCCCCGCGATATTGTATTGGGCGTAGTCTCCGTCGAACTCAGTGGGAATGGTGCGCAAGATCTCCACCCAATACAATACACGGTCTCCCCCTTTGAGCAATTGCAGGAAGGGACCTTGTACTTTGAGCTTGCGCATGGTGATGGCTTTGGTTGCTCCCAGTTTGCCGCGCAGGATGTCCACCCATGTCCCATAAGGCGCAGAAAGGGTAAATAACGTGGGCTTGGTGCCCTGCCAGATGTCCACGAACTCCCCATCACGACACTCAAAGCCCACAATGATCGGCTCTTTAACACCCTTATCAGGTTCAGCTTCTAGCACCAAAGTATAGGTTTCGAACTGCCCTTTAGCCAGGGCGCGGTACTTTTCATCCGCATTGCTGCGCTTCATCACTTCCTGTATATATTCCAGACTGCCCAGCTTCATTGCTTCTCCTCCTATCGCTCGCCTCCCGTTTTTCGTTTTCTTTCTTCACGCTTTCTGCCCCACTCTTACCAGCACCTTAATCGCCTCCGTATCTGGCTGCAACATGCGTTCAAAGCCTTTCTCCACCACATCCTCAAGCGCAATCTCGTGCGTGATGAGCGGCTCCACTTTTACCCGCCCTTGCGCCACATAGTCCAGAGCTGCTGGGAAGGCACCATGTCCTAGGTAACCGCCCCGCACATCCAGCTCGCTCAACACTAGGCTCATGAAATCGGTCGGCACTGGCTCTGGGCACAGGCCAAGGACAAACACCTGTCCTCCCCGCCGCACCAAACCAAGCGCATGCTCGAAAGCGGATGCCGCACCGGTGCAGACATACACAATGTTTGGCCCCAATCCATCGGTGCGCGCGGGCACTTCCACAGCTAAGTTATCCCGCTGTGGATGAAGGACGGCTGTTGCACCCAGCTCACGAGCCACAGTCGCTCGCTTTTCGTTGACCTCGACCACCAGAACCTGCCGTGCTCCAGCCAGAAGCGCGCACTGCAAAGTAAAGAGTCCGATCGTGCCCGCCCCGAACACCAATACCCAGTCCCCAGGTCGCAGCGCAGAGGAACGCACTCCATTCAGCGCGACAGCCAACGGCTCTACAAGCGCTCCCTGGCGGGTACTTACACTCTTAGGCAGGCGATGTAGCAACGTAACGGGCAAGCGCACATATTCAGCAAAGCCACCATCCAGGGTAATACCAGGAGCCAGCAGTTCTTGACAGAGTGCCGGACGTCCCTGACGGCAAAACCAGCAACGACCACAAGGCAGAGCATCATCCGCAGTGACAAAGTCCCCCACTGCCCAGCCATGCACTCCTTCGCCCAGGGCAACAATCTCTCCGGTGAACTCGTGTCCCATGATGAGACCTGGCTCGTACATCCCGGTTTGATACGCTTCCAGGTCAGTGCCACAAATGCCGCAGTAATGTACGCGCACCAGCACTTCGCCCGGCCCAGGCTCTGGCGTAGGCACTTCCGCTACGTCAATTTGACCAGCACTACGAAAAACCGCTGCTTTCATCGTTTACTCCTCCGGACGTGGCGGCTCTACACCTTCCATCCATAAGCCATCCAGCACTTCCAAATCAGGCGGTACCAAATGCGCCTCTACATCCACGATCACATCCAGCACCGCCGGGAGTCCGGAATCCACTGCACGCTGCAGAGCCGGCTTGATCTGGGCTGGCTCTGTAACCCGCTCCCCATAACAGCCTAACGCTTGCGCCAGTTTGTCATAGCGCGCATCGCTGAAATCTACGCCAATGTACCGCTCATCATAGACCAGCTTCTGCCCACCCTTGATCATCCCCCATGCCCGGTCGTTGGCAATGATGACTATGATAGGGGCATTCTCCCGCCGCGCGGTTTCCATCTCCAAGGCATTGAAGCCAAAGGAACCATCGCCCGTGATGCAGTAAACCGGGATGTCTGGACGAGCCAGCTTAGCAGCCACAGCGTAGGGCACTCCAGCGCCCAGATGACCTGAGTCGGCAGCCCATAGGAAGGAGCGAGGCTCATAGACCCGGTTCATGTAAAACGCCCATACTGCGGTAGTGCCACCATCTACAGCGCAGATAGCATGGCGGGGGAAGAATTCGCGCACTTCGCGCATCAGGCGCAAGGGGTGAATCGGTGCAGCATCGGAATGTGCACCCTCTTCCCATTGGTGGAACCAGGCTTCTTGACCCTCACGGGCATCTCTGAACTGGGGATTCTCTGCCTTTGGACCTGTGCGTGCCTTGACCGCCTCCAACAACGCTCGCAGAGTGGATTTCGCATCCCCGGCCAAGGCCAGGTCAACTGGACGGTTGAGTGCAATGTTCTGCGGCTCGATGTCAATCTGGATCCAGCGTTGTGCCCCAGGCTCACCCCAGGCTGGTGGACGCCCCCAGAAATCCAAATCGCCCATGCGACCACCTACCAGTAGTACAACATCTGCGGTGGCCTGTGCCCCCAGTGCGCCAAAACTGGAAGGAATGAGACACAGCCGATGGTCTTCCGGGATCACTCCCCGTGCGCCTACGCTGGTGGTCACCACTGCGGAGAGGTACTCCGCCAACTCCACGAACTCCGGCCAAGCGCCAGCGCGTAGCACTCCCCCTCCAGCATGGAGGAGCGGCCACTCCGCATTGACCAGCATCTCCGCTGCCTGCTCGATGAGCCGCGCATCCGCCACCGGCGGCGTGTCAGCACGGTAGCGCCGAGGAGACAGGATAGGATACTCGTCCGTGTCCAGTTTGTCGCAGAGCACATTGGAAGGCAGATCTAAGTAAACTGGTCCTGGACGACCGGACAATGCCGCGCGAAAAGCCCATTGCACCAACTGGGGCATCCGCCGCACATCGTTGACTAACGCCCGCCATTTGGTAATGGGTGTCATCAACGAGATCTGATCCAATGCCTGCATCGAGCCATGTTCTGGGTAGCAGCGCCAAGTCTGATTCTGCGCGCCGAGGACGATCATGGGGATGGAGTCAGCCCACGCGGCGTATACGCCTGGAACCAGGTCAGCAACCCCTGGCCCCACCGTGCCCAGGCACACTCCTGGTTGCCCAGTGACCCGTGCCCAGGCATCGGCCATGTGCGCTGCTGCCTGCTCATGGCGCGTGGTGATGAATTTGATTCCGGAATCACGCCCCAGGCGGTAGATAGCATCCGTGATGGGGTTACATTGATCGCCTGGGATGCCAAACACGCGCTGCACGCCTTCTTCGATCAAACAACGCACCAGAGTCTCTGCACCACTGATTCGCACCATTGCCTTTCCCTCCTTTAACATTTATAGTGAGCAACCGCTGCTTCGATTAGAAATAACACCCCGCACTGCCACATGCCTCACACAGCTACAGCAATCACTCTCCGACTATCACGTGCCTCGTTTAAGTTGTCATGGCGGGAACACACGAAGATGAGCCAAAAATTGAGCATGTATCTGCTCTAGTTCGTTGCGATATTCCGCTCGACCCGCGACCTCGATGAACCAACGCTGACCATATGACTGGAAAGCACTTATCCAGCGTGTGACCTCCACCACTTCCCTGCCCAAAACTACCCTTGCGCTATAGACGGCTTCCACTGCTTTGCGGTCGTCAATCAGGACAGTCTGCGGGTAGATCAGAAATTGCTCGTAGTATTCTTGCGTTAGCCAGTGAGTTATTTCGCGTAAGAAGTCCTCGTCGCTGTAGTCTGTGATAGCGGGAGATGTACTCACAGAGATGAAACGAAGCCCCGCATCCTTTGTGCCAGCAGGTGCGTTGAAACTGACCATGATCAATTGCGCGTCTGGATCTTCCTTCTTTGCGATGAGCCACCCATCGGGATAGCAAGCGAAAAACCCCATCACATGGTCAGAGTACAGCGCATAACCCAGAGGACATACGGAAGGTGTGAGAACGGGTTTCGCTGCAGTGGTAGTAGCCGGCACTGTAGGTGAAGGCATAGCAGGAGGTATAGGAACAGGAGTTGGGGTAGGCATGACAAGCGGGGAACAAGCGCTCATGAGCACAAGGATGGCTAAAAGGCAGGCCAGTATAGATCGTGAATTCATGACATCTCCTTCCAGACATCACCTCCCCTACACCCGGCTATGCCTTGCGGATTCTTCATTGCGACACGGATTATAACACAGGGACTATTGCATGGCAAGTTTTGCCAGGAATAGATCGTCTTCGCCTTTTGCCAAATTGCTGGAGACCACTTGCGGAGAATACAAAACTCGGCTTCTGGTCAGAAGCCGAGTTTTGGACAACATGAAAAATGAGCAACACGCAAATTCGCCGTGCATAATCCACTACCTGCGGATATGCCACATCGCATCTGTGCTCAACCATTATGGACCAGGTAGGGGCACATGGTCAGGCTTTTACAATGTTATTATAGCATATCAATGTAACGTCAAGGTTACTACAAGGTATCAGTAAGGTAACAATTTGCGAAAAGCCCAGGTTTCTGCATAGAAACCTGGGTCCTTACCTGATGAGCCGCACAGGACTCGAACCTGTAACCCGCTGATTAAGAGTCAGCTGCTCTACCGAGTTGAGCTAGCGGCCCACGGCACTCATTATAGCCAAAAATAGCTCCCTGTCAAACGCAGCATGACACTCGCAACCAGACGCGCCTTTGGCGTATAGACGAGAACGTGCTATACTAGACTGTGTAAGGGAATCAATGAGGAGTGAATCATGTCCATCGTCTATCTGAATGGTGAGTACTTGCCAGTGGAAAAGGCAACTGTGTCCATTGAAGACCGCGGTTTCCTCTTCGCCGATGGCGTCTACGAGGTAGTACGTGTCTACCGTGGACAGCCATTCCATCTCGAAGCGCACCTACAACGCTTGCAACGCAGCGCTCAGGGAGCGCGCCTGCCCCTGCCCCAGCCAGTAGCCAACCTGCCCGCCATTATCGAGCGCCTACTGGTCGAGAACAACCTGCTGGATACCAACATCTACATCGAATGTACCCGCGGCGCAGCGCATCCCCGCACTCACGCCTTCCCGGCTGAATCGCATCCTACCGTGCTAGTGATGCCGCAGACCCTTCATGCCTTGCCGCCGGATGGACGCACAAGTGGCGTGAGTGCCATCACCGTTCCCGACCTGCGTTGGCAGCGTTGCGACATCAAGAGCATCATGCTGCTGCCCAATGTCATGGCCAAGACACAGGCGCGGGAGCAAGGAGCATTTGAGGCTATCCTGGTCCGTGATGGCATCGTTACCGAGGGGTCAAGCACTAATATCTTTGCCGTATTCAACGGCGTACTGGCTACCCACCCCGCTAACCACCATATCCTTGCAGGCATCACCCGTCAGGTAGTGTTACGACTTGCTGCTGATCTTGGATTGTCTGTCCGCGAAGATCTGTTCACGGTAGAGCAGTTGTACCAGGCCCAAGAAGTCTTTCTCACCAGTACGACCTCGGAAGTCTTGCCCATCACCCGGATTGATGGACGAACGGTGGGCACTGGCCATCCTGGAACGGTAACGACGTGTCTGTTCCGAGCTTTCAAGAGGATAACAGGGGAAGAAAACTAAAGAGCGGCCAGCAACGTGTCTCTCTTCGATTGCTCTCTGGATAGGATGAAGGAGCAAGCGAGATGAACCGAATACTTTTGATCAGCTTTTTCTGGCAGCAGCGCTATTCTGCACCATCCCCATAATCATCCATCCACAGCAAGAGAATTTCTCCGTTACAATTTGTACGGAGAATTGCACTAGCCCAACTGGAACCATTACCATCTATCCTCCCAACCCTACGTCAAACGATGAAATCCTGGTCATTACCTCTGGGCTGTGGGGCAGTTCCTGCCCCGTGGTGACCTACGTGCACTGGATGTGTGACTATGACATTTACTTCGACTTTTACGTTATGGATATGTCACGCCTCCATCCCCTCATATGCCTGACAGTCATCACTACCTGGACAGTTACTCATACGTTGGGCACCCTCTCCCCAGGCACCTATACAGTGCAAGCGGAAATCCACGCCGACCCTTGCTGGAGCACGCGCGAATCCAGGACCTTTACCGTGATCCCAGCGCCTACGCCACAGAGAATATACCTGCAGTATTTGCCTTGGGTAGCCAGCTCGCGCTAAACTGGTGGCCAATCCAGAGAGGCGCAGCAAACTGCGCACTACGAACCTTTAAGATGCAGGGTTGACTAAAAAGGCGAATTCAGTTAGACTATACCTGTAATTCGTAGTGACTTCAATGGGGGAAGTGGTGTGGCAATAAAGGTTGACCTTATCGTGTATGGCGCCAACCAGTTGCTGACGTTGGCTGGCAATGGGCCCCGTTCTGGCGAGGCAATGAGCGAGCTAGGTCTCATCGCCGATGGCGCTATCGCTATTGCCAATGGGCGTATTGTTGCCACAGGTACTACCTCCGAAGTGCACAACAGATACCATGCCGCTTGCGAAGTGGACGCAACCGGGCGGGTGATCTTGCCAGGTTTCATAGATGCCCATACGCATCTGGTCTTTGCCGGCTCTCGGCACGACGAGTTCGAGCGTCGCATTGCTGGTGCTACGTACCTTGAGATCATGGCAACAGGAGGCGGGATCATGAGCACAGTGCGCGCCACACGCTCCGCTTCGGTGACGCAGCTCATGGAGGAAGCGCAGCCTCGCCTGGCGCGGATGCTGGCCCATGGGACAACCACCGCCGAAGTCAAGACCGGCTATGGTTTGACCACTGCCGATGAAATCAAGTGTCTGGAGGTTATCCATCACCTGAACTCCTCCCAACCAGTGGAATTGGTGCCCACTTTTCTGGGTGCCCATGCGCTGCCAGAGGAATACCAAGACCAGGCTGAAGCCTATGTCAATGTTGTTGTGAACGAGATGTTGCCTGCCGTGTACACAAAGCATCAGTCCATGACGGGCAGTAGCCAACATCATGCGCTGTTTTGTGACGTCTTCTGTGACGAAGGGGCTTTTGATTTGCATCAGACGCAACGCATCCTGAATGCAGCCAAAACCCTGGGCATGCCATTGAAAGTACATGCTGATGAATTTGCCCACCTGGGTGCAGCGCGTCTAGCAGCGGACTTGGGCGCTGTATCGGCAGACCACCTGCTGCGTACGCCAGCAGAAGAGGTGGCGGCTCTGGCTGAAGCAGGAGTGATCGCGGTGCTGTTGCCAGGTACACCCTTTGGCTTGGGCCAGCACGAATATGCAGACGCGCGAGCCATGATCGCTGCAGGACTGCCTGTGGCGCTGGGGACGGACTTGAACCCCGGCACCTGCTATTGTGAATCCATGGCCTTTATCATAGCTTTGGCCTGTCGCTTCATGAAAATGACTCCAGCGGAGGCCATCGTAGCCAGCACGGTCAATGCGGCCCATGCGATTGGCCGTGGTGCAGATTTGGGGCGTTTGCAGCAAGGGTTTACGGCTGATTTGATTATCTTGGAGGTTGACGACTACCGGCATCTGGCTTACCGCTTTGGCACTAACCTCGTGCAAACGGTCATCAAAGGTGGCAAGGTGGTCTTTTCACGCTTCTAGAAGCTATCGCGGGGACTTTGCTAGTTGTCCGCAAAGTCCCCGCTACACAACATCATGAGCATGAATGAAAGGAAGAGCATGGTAGATCAGGCAAAGGTTGAGGAACTGAAAAGAATAGCCCATCGCATACGCTGCGACATTATCTGGGCGCTTGCACATGCACAGTCTGGACATCCAGGCGGTTCGCTATCGGCTACTGACATCTGCGTGGCACTGTATTTCTACGCCCTCAAGCATGACCCCAAGGCTTGCCAGTGGGAAGGGCGCGATCGGGTGATCTTCTCCAAGGGCCATGTGTCTCCGCTCATCTTCTCCTTGTTGGCAGAATCGGGATACATCCCTAGAGAAGAACTAAGAACTTTCCGCAAATTTGGCAGTCGCTTGCAAGGGCACCCAAACGTAGAGTGCCCGGGCATCGAAGTGGGTACAGGTTCCCTCGGGCAGGGGCTGTCCATCGCTGTTGGATTGGCGTTAGGGCTGCGCATGGATGGCAAGCCCAACCGCGTCTACTGCATCATGGGCGATGGAGAAAATCAGGAAGGCTCCACTTGGGAAGCTATCATGTCTGCTGGGCACTACAAGTTGGATAACCTGTGCGTTATCCTGGACAACAATGGCTTGCAGATTGACGGCTGGGTCGAGGATGTGATGGGACTGCAGCCATTGGCCGACAAATGGCGCGCGTTCCGCTGGCATGTCATCGAGATAGATGGTCACGACATGGCCCAGTGCATGGAAGCCCTTGATCAAGCGAAGCAAGTGAAGGGCCAACCAACGGTGATCATCGCCAAGACGGTCAAAGGCAAAGGCGTGTCCTGGATGGAAAACATGGCTGAGTGGCATGGCAAAGCCCCGAAGCAAGATCAATGCCGTGAGGCACTGAAAGAACTGGCCTGCCCGGCTGAATACTTCGACTTCTAAGGAGTTAACGATGTCCGAAATCAAATGGAAAGCGACTCGTGATGGATACGGAGATGCGTTAGTTGAAATGGGTGCCCAGGACGAGCGTATCGTCGTGCTGGGCGCTGATCTGACCGACTCAACACGCGCGCTCTGGTTTGCACAGAAATATCCCGATCGTTTCTTCGACTTTGGGATTGCAGAGCAGAACATGCTCAATGCTGCGGCGGGGTTTGCACTGGCGGGCAAGATCCCCTGGGTCAGCACCTATGGCGTGTTCGTGGCTGGACGAGCCTGGGACCAGATCCGTACCACCACTTGCTACAGCAACCTAAATGTAAAAATTGGCGGGGCACACGGAGGCATTTCCGTAGGGCCGGATGGAGCAACGCATCAAGCCCTGGAGGATGTGGCCACCATGCGTGTCCTCCCGAACATGACCGTTATCGTGCCAGCCGATTACTATGAGACAAAGAAAGCTGTTATCTGGGCCTGCAAACACGTCGGCCCTGTGTACGTGCGCTTTGGGCGTGAGCCAGTGCCCGTTGTTACCAAGCTGGATGACCCATTCATCATGGGCAAGGCGAATCTCATCAACGATGGCACGGATGTAACCATCATAAACAACGGCCCTGTTCTCTGGGAGTGCATGAAAGCAGTACACACGCTGAGAGAGAAAGGCATTTCTGCACGCCTAGCCAACATGCACACGGTCAAGCCAATAGACCGGGAGACCATTGCAAAGGCTGCGCGAGAAACCGGGGCTATCGTCACGGTCGAAGAGCATCAGGTCATGGGGGGCTTTGGCAGCGCCGTAGCCGAGGTAGTGGTGCAGACCTGCCCCGTGCCCATGCGCTTCATTGGTATACAAGACCGCTTTGGCGAGTCTGGCACACCAGAGGAACTGTTCGAGGAGTTTGGTCTCACCGCCAGGCACATCGTGGCAGCGGTGGAGGATGTGCTAAAAGCGAAGCGGGGATAACCTCCTTCGCTCTGCTATTTACTCTTCTGCCCCACCAGGCTGGGGTGCATCCAGAATGATGGGGTCATTGTCCTCGGGCTTGTGCTCACACGCTGGCAGCCAAAGGGCAACGATCAACAATACAATGGGTAGCCAAAGATGATTCGTGTCCATGGTG
This sequence comes from Chloroflexota bacterium, assembly GCA_014360905.1. NCBI lineage: Bacteria > Bacillati > Chloroflexota > Chloroflexota bacterium. The sequence goes on along the minus strand of JACIWW010000015.1, from coordinate 12,753 downwards.
TCCCTCCTGATTGTGGATCGTGGATGCGGTAGTAGATTGCATCATCTTTCACTTTGCTACCTCCTGAAAACATACAAGTAGAGCGTTTGTTTATCAAGACGCAAAAACTTGCCCCATCGTTCCGTTGCCTCACGAAAAGAGTCAGTTGGATAACATTTCTTCAGGGGGTTATGTACATGCAAGCCACAGAAAGGATGAACCCTTTGTGTTCCGATGAGGTATTTGTCAGCACCGATGTCGAGGCGGATGGTCCCATCCCTGGCCCTTATTCCATGCTCAGTTTCGCCTCAGCCGCGTACCTGGCCGACAAGACGCTGCTGGGCACATTCTCTGCGAACCTCGAAACCTTGCCCGGAGCATCCGCTCATCCACAGACAATGGAGTGGTGGAGAGAGCATCCAGAGGCCTGGAGAGCAGCGCGTGAGAACCTTGAGAAGCCTGAGGCAGCCATGAAGAGGTACCTCGAATGGGTCAAAACCTTGCCTGGCAAGCCCGTGTTTGTCGCCTATCCTGCCGTCTACGATTTCATGTTTGTCTACTGGTACCTCATCCGCTTTACTGGCGAGAGCCCCTTTGGCCACTCAGCGTTGGACATCAAAACGTACGCGATGGCCATGTTGAAAAAGCCCTACTACCAGAGCATCAAAGCACATATGCCACGCCAATGGATTGCGGAATTGTCGCACACGCACCGTGCTCTAGATGATGCCATCGAGCAGGGAGCGCTGTTCTGTAACATGCTGGCAGAGAACTGTGGCCAACACCAAAGGGACAGGGACTGAGGCACTAGTAGCGGTAGCCACGCGCTCTCGTCGCAACAGCCTGCTGAGCTACACTGTTATTCCCGTGCTATCAGGTTGGCCATAAGCAGCATTCCTCGGCTCTTTCACTAGCCAGTGCAGCATAGCCCAGGACAATGAACTGAACACAGTTGCAGTAAGGAATAGCGTCTGATAGCTTCCGCGTGAGGCAATCCAACCGCCAAACAGTGGCGCGATGGCTGAGAACAAGCCAGGGATCGTGTTAGCCAGGCCAATGTACATTGGCCGTTCATCGGGGACAGCGAACTCCATTGGGATCATGATGCTGGAGAGGATATCAGCAGCGACAACCGAACCAATCACGGCAAAGACTGCGTACATCCACATTGGAGAAGGTGCGAGCACGGCGATCAACATCGCAAGTGCCGACAATCCCTGGCCGATTTCCAATACCAATTTGTGTCCATAGCGGTCAGCCAGCGCACCCGCGAATAAGTTCGCGGCTGCCTGCCCTGCCATGAACACCGTGGTATACAGACCAGCCTGGCTATCGGTCAAGTTCCACTGCCGTACTGCATAGACGGTCACAAAACCGTTGCCCATATAGCCAAGCACTGCCATAATCCTGCTGAACAGGTAGGTGGCAAAGTTGCGATCCTTCCGCACTACGACTGGCAGGCGATGTCCATATTCGCTCAAGGGCACGGTTGGCTTATTCGATCTCAAAGGCGGTTCGCGCGTCAGGGATAGAGCAACCCACGAAGCCAAAATAAACAGGGCTGTCAGGGACATGCAGATACCAAAATTGACGGGAAAGGGATAACGGCCCAGGATAGCTGCGGCAAGGCTCGCACCAACCAATCCCATGGCCGTACCAGCAAAGTTCGCAATGCCCAGCAGCCGCCCACGGTAGTGGACGGGAATTACCTTGGCCACCATATCCTGCCAGGCAATTGCCACAGCGCCAGCACCTATATTACGCCAAATCAAAGTAGCGAAGAAGAACAGCAGCGCTAGAGTTGGTGCATGCCCCGCAAACAGAAAGACCGAGGCAGCCATCAGTATAAAAGGCAACCGCTCCGTAAAGAAACCAACGTTGATCACCAGTTTCTTCTTGACCGGCAGACGCTCCACATATTTGACCGTGAATAACTGCGGCAAATACCAGCCAGAGCTTACGATCGCCGCAACCAATCCAATAAGGATGCGGTTATTTGTCAAATGGCTCACGTACAGAGGCAAAATAGTGCTAGGCGCGGCAAAGCTGAGCCCGAGCCAGAAAAGGGCGCCATCCAGCACATTCACCACGAAATTCCAGCGAAGGTTCCGCTCAATTTCTACCCGAAAAGCATCATCCTCTGCAGCGTATTCGATCTCGTCTGTCACGAAAGTCTCAAATTAAGATGATCGTTCGCACTTGTTCAAGTTTATCCAGTTTGGGCCTAGCTACAAAATACCCCATTTTGTGCGCTTTGCTTCGTTACAGGCTCTGCTTGCCAGGCCAGGGAAATCGAGGCAATATAAATATAATGCGTGGTCCGTAATGCGTAAGGAGTGACACGTGCTCTTGGCTACGGGGCGTCAGTTCAGCTACAGAGCGAGCAAACGAGTTCTTTCCTCTGCGTTCTCAGCTTACTCTGCGTTGAAAAGAACAAGCCGCTAAGAAGCCGCCTTCAACGCGTCTGCGATGCCATCCGCCCAGACGGCAATGAGGTCCCAATCGCGGTAGTCGCCTACGTGAACCTTGATTGCTCGGATAACCACTTTCTCCGGCACAGTGAGCTTGTCGATATCGAGCATGCCATGGAACACGACGATATCACGGGGACGGATGCGCTCTGCTACAGCCCATAATGACTTGGGGAAGCGCCATGTTTTCAACAACTGTGCCACAGGAGCAGGGCCAGTGGGTCCGCTGGAAAAGAGCCACACCATACGCTTGGCCAGCTCATCTTGGTTGTTCCGTAGGAAATCCGCCGCCTCCTTGAGCCACTGACCCATGTACACAGCACTGCCCAGCACTACTGCCTGGTACGGGTTCAGGTCGGTTACCTGATTTGCTGGCAACACCGTGGTAGGAAAACCAGCTTCAGAAAGCACTTCTCCGATCTTCTCAGCGATCTCTGCCGTCGCTCCATGCCGGGAGGCATAAGCAACCAGCACTTGCATGTTCATGGATGATCCTTTCTATGCGCGATAATTGCAGCCAGATACACGTTCCCATCATTTCCGCTGTCCATTGCTGGGAAAGAGGCGCAGGAATGCGCGCAGCGATATCCATATGACAGCCGCCCCAGTGGCAATGAACAACAGGCCACGCACCGGCCGCGGAATGAATTGAAGGGTCAGATACCAGACAAAGGCAGGAAATGGCTGCACACGGTAGAGATGAGTAAGGATATAGGCAATGCCCAGGCTGAGCCATACGCCGCCAAGGATAAAGATCAGCAGCCATTGCCGCGCACTGCGGCTTAACTGAGGTATGTTGAACAGCAATGCCCCCCTCAATCCAGGCACTGGCGACAGCAGCCTAAGAGTAGGCATGAGCTCGGGTGCCTCAGCCGTGGGCGCCAGCCCCTCCAATTTCGAGATGGGGGTAGGCTGACGCGGATGGCCCCATTGCTCGTTTGCATCCTCCTCGCACAAGATGTATTGCACCGCCATAGCAAAATCGCGGGCAATGGGGAAATCACGTGGCTCTGGTTGATGGCCGTCATAGAGGTCGCCAATAGTGCGGCTATCGAGGATCAGCATGGGTCGGCAACCCACCCTGTAGGCCAGGAGTACGTCATTAGCCTCATCACAGAGTAGGTAGCACTCCTCCAGCCGTAGGTCAAGCTGCGCAGCCGCAGCGTAGAGAAAGCCGGGATATGTGCCCCAGCAGCCACACTGGGCATCTGGGCGATGCGGGCATTCGAGCAGTGCATCCACGCGTCCACCCCGGGCACGGATTGCCTCCAGCATGGGCTGTGTCACTGTGGCGTTCGCCACAGGCACAGCCTCGGGCGCAAGTGCACATGACGCCGTATCCAAGATGATGAGAAACAAGTCCTTCGCTGCTAGTGCTGCCAGTCCTTCGACTACGCCAGGACGAAGTTTAACCTGGCCAGTTGCCTGCGCAGAAGGGGGCTCCAGCAATAAATCCCGTTTGATGAATACCGCTCTCAAGGGCAGACTCCTCGCTCAGAATGTACGTCAAATGATAGCACATAGGGACAAGTTAGGCAAATGGGGGAGGGAAGAGTGGGGAGTATGAGTAATGAGTGATGAGTGATGAGTGGGGGTGGTGCGTGTTTCGTGTTGCGTGGCACTCGTCACTCCTCACTCGTCACTCCTCACTCATCACTCGTCACTTGTTGTTCTCTATGGTTGTGGCGGAGGGCCGGCAGCCTCGGGAATGGTCGGGCCGTCGGGGATGCTGCGCAGGTACTCACACGTAACAAAACGCACATCCTCCCAGACATGTCCCTCGGCGACAAAGGTCTCAATGTCCTTGATCCAACGCTTTTGCTGGTTCTCCAGCCGGTAGATGTGTGGACTGTCCGGGCATTTGAGCAGCACATGGATAGGACGCCCCTTCTCGAATTGCTCCAGAAAACTGTCCTCCACAACATGCACATCGCCCCAGACCAACCCCAGATGCTCGAAAGCATCTAGGCTGCTGATCCAGCGCAGTTTGTTGTCTTCCAGAATGTAAATTTCAGGACCACTGCCCTTCAGCACTAAGCCATTGCGGATGATGAGCGCAGCGGAATCGGGCAGGATACGCGCCAAACTGACGCCATAGCGGTTCAGCGGTATATTGACCAGGACGACGAGCACTACAATCAGGATAAGGAATCGGGACAATACCCACTCCAAATGCATGGAGGGCTGGCGTGGTGGCGGCTCCCAGCTTTCCTCGCCGGGTTCTGGTTCGCATTGGCACGGCTGTGGTGCAGGCGCTTTGAACTGGGAAGCAGGACTAGGAGCAGAGGTTGGGGTGGAAAATTTTTCGCCCTCACGCTCCCGCGCGGCCAGGCGTTCGAGCAAGGCATCCAGCAGCCAATCCAGGACCTGTGCAGCAGTGATGGATTTCTGGTCAGGAGTCTTGGTAGGCATCTCTCCCTCCTATCGCACAATGAAAAAGCCGAGCAATTCGCCTATGCTGGCAAAGATGTTGGCGTAAAAGTTGCCGCCCAATTGACGGAACAGCTCGAATTTCATGCTCGGTGCGCCGATGAAGGGGCGCAGCGTCCAGGCCATCTGGCTGCCGACAAAGCCGTAGAGCAGTATCCACAAACGCACCACATTGCGCCGCGCACTGGCGCCCTCTTTGCCCGCTGCAGAGACGATGCGCATGCCCTGGCTGAGGAACATGACGCCCATCCACCCGCTGATGGCGCAGATGCCGACATTGAGCAGCTTGAAGAACTGATAGCCACTGGTGGTCAGCAGGAAGAAGAGGACAATGGGCGTGAAACTGAGCAGCAGCACAGCAGTGACGGTGATGGCGGTTAGGATGAGCGAGACATTCTGCGTCAGACTCTGGTTGGAGCCAAAGAGCACGTTGAAGAAGTAGAGCGTCGGCGAGCAGACGACTAGCGTAGCCAGGAACAGGATGGGCATCTTGACTGCCGAGCTCAGTGCTTGCCACAGGCTGTGCGTCGAGCCCAGCACTGCGCCATACAGCGCCAGGAAGATAATGCTGGAAACAAGCATAGCGCGCATCTTGGCGCCCAGCCCCACTCCATCGCGGATCTCGATGAAAAAGTGGTAGCGGTTGCGCAAGATCGTTTCGATGACCGCAAGGTCTTTCATGCGTTGGTTGCCTCCTTGGTTCGTGATGAGTATTGCGTGTTCCCTCTTACGTTTTCCCTTTACGTTTTACGCTTTCTGTTCTTCCCGTATTCCGCCTCACCAGCGCAGGGCAGGCCAGGTGACAAAGATGACGGTCAGACCCCAGAAGATAACCCAGCCCGCGATGGCGTAGCGCCAGCGTCCAAACTTGAGCAGCGGGATGAGCAACATGAGCAGAGCCAGCACCCAGAAGGAAGGGCGGTTGAGCAATTGCGGCCAGCCCAAGGCGGTGCCATCAGGAGCGAACACCAGCCAACGCAGGATAAGCGCGCACAGTACCGGCAACCCAGCAGCGATGACGCCATCCGCCGTGCCCAAGCCGGCATGGGCATCCTGCAATGCGCGACCCACTTCCTCCACCGACCCAAAACGAGACATGACATGCGCTAGCGCTGCGGACTCATCCAGTCCCTGGGCACGTGCTTCGGCTAGCGCTTCTTCCAGATGGGCGCGGATCTCGCTCAACACCTCGTGTTCGGTTTCGCTATCCAATTCCATCTGCGCTCGGATTTGAGTTAGCAGACGCTCTACATCTGGATTGGACAAGGAACCTCCGATGTGATGTAAAAAGTAATGAGTAAAACGTAATATGTAAAAGGTAAGGTCTAAGCAAATAGACAGAGGGCGATGGCGAGCAGTTCCGGACACCTGCTCTCAGGAACCAGCACCCAGCCCCGCTCCGTGCGCAAGAAGAAGCAACCCGGGTTGTCCCCCCTCTGTCCTCACGGCGCGGCCACCGCTGCGGCGTTCCGCCCACACTCTGGCATCGACAAATCAGAGGTTATCCAACCAGGGCAAAGCTTGTTCAGCGCGTACAAGCTCCACCTTCTGCAAAGCAGTATAGCAGTTAGCGACGAAGGCAAGCATACCCTCCTCGGGGCTAGGATATGCGGCCTGGCTCTGCAGCATTTGCCGTTGCCCACGGCCATAGGCGTACAGCACAGCGAGAACACAACCCATCGCCATCAGCAACAAAAGCCCAAAAACAGACACCGCTTCACGTTCATCCTCCTCACTCTCCTCTGCTCCCGTGCTCACTTGCCGCCTGGCTCGCCCAGCACGGACAGCATATGTGCGGCGAAGGTGGCCCACTCGCGTTGCGCACGAGCCAACTCCTCACACCCTTTCTCGGTCAGATGATAGTACTTGCGCGATGGCCCCTCCTCCACTACCTGCCACTGGCCATGGATGAGCCCCTCCTGCTCCATGCGGTGCAGCGCTGGGTAGAGGGTGCCTTCCTTGAAGGAAAAATAGCCCTTGCTACGGCGTTGTAGTTCCTTGCTGAGCTGGTAGCCGTACATCGGTTGCTCTTGCAGCAGAGTCAGGATCAGGAGCTGGACACTGCCTTTGCGCAGATCGCTTTCTCGTGTCATGTCGCAATCCCTTCCTATGATACATAGATCATCTATGTACATAGATAAGTATAGCACAAATCGCCGTTTTTGTCAAGTCTGCATGTTGAGAGTGTTGAAAAAACAGCCTCTAGTGTCATTCTGAGCGCAGCGAAGAATCTGCTCCAGTTACATGAGATACTTCACTTTGTTTAGCATGATAAGGAGGGTGGACTTGCTCCGCATGACCAAGCGTTCCTCGGTACTCCCCCAGTCCTCACTCATCACTCATCACTCATTACTCATCGCTCATCATTTTTCACTCCCCCTATCGTCATAAGATTGGAGAATTCAACCTGCTAACTGTATTTTTTGACTTCCCTCATCCTCTTCTTACATGGATGGGGTCTTGCTGAGGGAATGCTTTGCCGACGGAATACACCGATGCGCAACTGATTACGGCGTGCTTGAACGGACAGGCTTGGGCATGGGATACGCTCGTGGATCGCTACAAGCGCTTGGTCTACTCCCTTGCTCTACGCGCCGGACTGGGAGAGGAGGATGCGGCCGACGTCTTCCAGACCGTGTTCACAGTGTTGGTGGAGAGCCTACCTAACCTGCGCGCACCACAGGGGCTGGCAGCATGGCTCATCACCACAACCAAGCGCACCTCTTGGAACGTGCTGCGCAAGCGCAGCCGAGAGTTGCCACAGAGCGTGGCGCGGCAGGGCGATGCGCAACCGAACCCACCCACTGAGGAGTGGCTCCTGAGTGGGCACCCCGATGAAAGCACATGGGTGGACCAAGCCTTGGTGCGTGAAGCGCTGGAACGACTGGGGGGACGATGCAAGGAATTGCTCCAACTGCTCTACTACGATCCAACGGAGCCTTCCTATGAGCAGATCAGCCAGCGCATGAGGCTACCCTTGGGCAGCATTGGTCCGACACGCGCACGATGCCTGCAGAAGATGCGCAAAATCCTGCAGGCGATGGGAATGGACAAAGCATGAGATACCATGAAGTACACTTCACGAACCTAGTAGATTGGGTGGACAACCGCCTGGACCCAGAAAGGCGCCAGAGGCTGGAAAAGCACTTAGCGGGCTGCCCTGCCTGCCGGCGCGACCTGGCCTGGCTGCAGCGGGTCATCCATGCCGCGCGCAGTGACGATACGGTCGAACCTCCTGCGGAAGCCGTGGCACGGGTGAAAGCGCTGTACCACACAAAAGCTAAGGCAATTGCCGCTGCGAGGACCTCCAGGGTATGGCCTACCATTCGCGTGCCACGCCTGGCTTTCGCTTTTGCTCTGACGCTCGTGCTGCTGGTCAGTGTGGTGCTCTACCTCACGCAGGTACCCACGCTCTTCGCCCATGCAGCGATGCTGACCACGGTGGTAGGGTCCACGCAGGCGCGGCACATGGGCGAGGCACAATGGCAAGAGATAGGCGCTGGTGGAGCCTTGTGCGAAGGGGACGCGGTGCGCGTCGTGGACGGTGTAGCTTTGCTCATCCTGTTCGATGGCAGTGCACTGGAGATGCAAGCGGGGAGCGAGCTGGCCTTTTCCTCTCTACGCTCAGGACTACTTGGCACGACGTATCAGATTGTGTTGCAACAAACCTCCGGATCAGTGGATTACAATGTGGCTTCGTTGCGCAGCTCACGATGCCTCTTTGAAGTACAGGCACCGACAGCGCGGGTAGCCGTGCGCGGGACGCGCTTTGTAGTCGCGGTGCAGAGCCGGGAGGAAACTCACGTAGCGGTGTTGCAAGGCAGCGTGCAGGTGATCAGCGCGATGACGACAACTGTGCTGGCCGAGCGCGAGGTCGCTATCGTGCCGGCCAATGCACCGCTGGTCTATCTGCCGACATTGACGCCTCTGCCGACGCCAGAGCCTACTGCAATCGCAGTGCCATCTCCGCAGCCATCGCTGACTGCCCACGGATGGGCACCTTCCGCGACGCCCACGCCAGAGCCCACCGTATCACAACTGGAGGGCATCCCACAAACACCTACCATGCCACACGCAGGCAGAGTGGCCTATCCCGAGCCCAGCCATCAGAGACCAAGCCCTGCTGCAAGTTCATCTATCACGCCCACGCTAACGGTGTCACCATGGTCCAGCCAAGTGCACTTCCGTGGCATCATCGAAAGCTTCCCGCACAATCTGCTGGGGCTGTGGACTATCAGCGGACAGAGTGTGCTAGTCACACCCAGAGCGGAGATTACAGGAACGCCAGCAGTGGGTCGGCAGGTCATAGGCATCGCTTTAGCCATTGCTGGACATCCGCTCGTGGCCTTGCAGATGGAGATCGAAGAAGTAGAGCCACGGGGAACAGTGCCTCCGTCGCCTAGGCCTGGGTTGGGTCTGTATCCCACGCGAACATCCCCGCCGTCAAGGACAATCGAGCCCGGTTCGAGGCCCTCACCGGCAGTTACCGTGCCGCCTATCCGCACACCACTGCCCATAGCCACCATACTGCCACACCGCACGCCCGCTCCGATGGTTACACCATCTACAGCCATCATACCGCCACGCCGCACACCTATTCCGACAGCTACAGCGCCGCCCACACCATCGCCACAACCAACTGCCTCACCGGGAGCAACGATAACACCTGAGGCAATAGAATTCGCCGAGGCAACCCCCAAGCCAGAGCCCACGACGCCTACAGGCATTGGCCCCAGAGCAGATCGCTGAATCCATTCAACAACGGGCACCACAGAGCCAAAGATCGTAGTTTTCAATGCAGAGCACGTTGCGCACTCGGAGTGCGCAATTCGTTCCTCATTTGTTGATAACCCTCCGCACGCTTGGCGCTGAGAGAACCGGTGGTGCCCTTCGGTAAACCTGCTCGTCAGTTTTGCAAATGAGATAATATTGTGTAAAATATTTACTATGTAGGTTAGAAAAAAGCCCATTGGGATGACTTGATACTGCTTATGACTCATCCGATACAGATGGGAGGGGTAACCATGTCCCTCGCGACAAAAAAAGAACCCCGTAAACGAAAGCGCAGCGTAGCATCCATCGCTCCCGCTCTCGCATTGCTGGCACAGGGCCAGCACGCTACACAGGTCGCAAGCACCGTGGGTGTATCCACGACAACAATACTGAACTGGATGGATTGGGCTTGGAAGCATCGTCAGGAACTCGATGCTTATCTGGACAAGCATTACCCCGACCTGACCAAGGAGCAAGTGGCAGGCCTGTGGGAGCGCATCGCCCGGCGACGCATCAAACGCGAGCGTCGCCTCGACTTCGAAAGTCTGTTATTACCAGAATGAGGAATATACCCCTCACTTATTCGCTTTTCATCTATATGCTTACATCCGTGAAAGGAGTATCCCATGCCCATACCTATTGCTGATCTGGCAGTTCAATTCCTGCGCGATCTGATCCGCTTCGATACGACCAACCCACCTGGGAATGAGTTACCTGCCGCACAGTACATTGCGGATGTTCTACGCCAAGAAGGGCTGGAACCAGTGGTGCTCGAGTCGGCTCCTGGACGCGGCAATGTCGTGGCTCGTCTGCGTGGGAGCAGGTCTGACGGAGCATTGCTACTGATGTCCCACCTGGATGTGGTGCCTGCCGATGCCAAGGAATGGGATCACCCACCCTTTGCGGCAGAAGTGGTGGATGGCTATATCTGGGGGCGCGGCGCAGTGGACACGAAACAGCTCACAGCGATGGAACTGGCCGTGTTGGTCACGCTTGCGCGCGAGAAGGTGCCCCTGCAGCGCGATGTGGTTCTGGCCGCGACCGCGGATGAGGAAATGGGCGGCACACAGGGCATGGCCTGGCTGGTGCAGAACCATCCGGAGCTAGTGGAGTGCCAGTATGCCATCAACGAAGGGGGTGGCTTTGGGGTGCGGATTGCCGAGCGCAGTTTCTATGTCTGCCAGACAGGGGAGAAGGGCGTGTGCTGGATGAAACTGACCGCACGCGGTACACCAGGGCATGGCTCCTTACCTCGTGCCAACAATGCCGTTGCCAAGTTATGCGCAGCGGTGGCGCGTTTAGCACAGGCACGCCTGCCCATGCATCGCACGGTTACGGTGGAACGCCTGGTGCATCATCTGGCAGCGATGCAAAAATTCCCTGCTTCGTTCCTCCTGCCTCTCGTGCTCAATCCCTTTTTCGAAGGGGCTATCCTGAAGCAAGCGGAAAAGCAGAGCGAGATCGCTGCCGTCTTGCGGGCTACGCTGCACAACACCGTCTCACCCACCATGTTGCAAGCAGGGCAAAAAGCCAATGTCATCCCCAGCGAAGCGACAGGCACCGTGGATGGGCGCCTGATACCGGGTCAAAAGCCCGAGGACTTGCTGCGGGAGATACGTCCCTATATCGGGGATGAAATCGAAGTGGAAATTCTCGGGCGTTCCCAACCCTACGAGAGCGACCCAGCCAGTCCGCTCTTCGACCTGTTCCAGCAGGTTTTGCACGAATACGATCCTGGCTGCACCCTGGCGCCATTCCTGGTGCCGGGCGCTACCGACGGTCGCTTCCTGGCGGAAAAGGGCGTCAAGGTCTATGGCTTTTCGCCGACGAAGCAGGAACCTGGCTGGGCCGTCATGGAAATGGCCCATGCACGTAACGAGCGCATCTCGCTGGCGAATGTGGAGTTTGGCACCAAGGTGCTCTACGATGTGGTGCGGCGCTTTTGCAGTTAGAGCAAGTAGCAGCCTTTTCCCTTTTTAGCGCAGAACACGCGGAGATGAGAAAACCTAGACCTGACGGGTTTGAGAGACCTGTCAGGTCTAGGTCCTAAAAGACGGCGGACAATAGTCCGCCTGGAGCGTGAGGGGAGTGAGCGGCGTGGGAATCTCTGCTTGACTGGAGCTATAGCCAGGGAATCAATTTCCTGGCTAAATCGAGATTCTTCGTTGCTGCGTTCCTAAGAATGACACGGGAGCTAGCGCTGAAGCGCTCACTACAAACTAGCCCTTCTTTTACTACGCTCACTGTCAAGCAATGGCTTCTTTGGCCTTGCGCGCCGCCGAACTGGCATCGGGTGCGTAGAGGTCGGCGCCGATTTCATCGGCAAAACGCTGCGTCACCGGCGCACCACCGATCATCACTTTCACCTGCTCCCGCAGACCGGCTCTGCGCAGCGCCTCGATCGTTGCCTTCATCGCCATCATCGTCGTGGTGAGCAGCGCCGACATGCCCACGATCTGCGGTTTATTCTCATGCACTGCCTGTACAAATTTTTCTACCGGCACATCCACGCCCAAATCAACGACGCGGAAGCCGGTCCCTTCCAGCATCATGATGACCAGGTTCTTGCCAATGTCGTGCAAGTCCCCGGCCACCGTGCCAATGACGACCGTGCCAATGGGCTTTACCCCTGCATCCACCAGGTAAGGGCGCAATACTTCCACTCCCGTTTTCATGGCACGGGCAGCAACCAACATCTCGGGCACGAAGAACTCCTGCCGTTCGAAGCGTTGCCCCACTTCTGTCATGGCGGGGATCAGTACTTCATTGAGCAGCTCGCTGGCAGAGAACCCTTCCTCCATCGCCTGAGCAGTCAATGCTTTGACTTTTTCTGCTTGTCCCAAAATGACATTCTCGTAGATTTCTTCCTTCAGTGTCATGCAGCGACTCCTTTCGCATCCATGAATTGTTCTATGTCGTTGGGATAACCCCACATCAAATTATTCTACATTCATACAGCACGATTTTCAAAACTCCGTGTTCTTTTATCTAAAATGTCACTAAAGAGGTATAGTTCTTTCAAATGATAATATCACCGGAGGGACTATGCCTAACGAAGAGAAAATGACCATTGATGAGCGCTACAAGTATCTACGCATCA
>JACIWW010000014.1 GCA_014360905.1 Chloroflexota bacterium | reverse complement strand
TAGGCCAGATCGGCCATAGGCGGTGCTCCTCCTGGTGCAGTTGTTTCCACAATTCTTTTACCACAGGAGCACCCCCTTTTGTCAAAATCGCCTGTACCACCTGGTAACGATCTGTTGGCGCAAGCACATTTACCGTTTGACAGCTATCGAACTGCGCATTAGAATAACTATTATACCTGACGCAGACAGGTTCGATTATGGCCGTGTGCGCTACCGCAACGAAATCATGTGGATGGTGTTATTATGGTCAGAGATGGGTAGCCGGTTAGCGCCACGCCTTCAAAGTAGGAGAGATGGAAGAGGAAGAACGTCTCCTTATCGAGCGTGCGCAGAACGATCCCCAGGCGTTTGCCGATCTATATCGAATGTACGTGGATCGGGTATACAATTATATTTATCAACGCACGGGCAATCATTACGATGCAGAGGATTTGACGGCGCGAACCTTTCTCAAGGCCTTTTTACATCTTGAGCATTACCAATTCAAGGGGATTCCGTTCTCAGCCTGGCTGTACCGTATCGCACACAATGCGGTGGCGAATTGGTACCGCGATCACCACAGGCACCAGATGGTGTCATTGGACGCGATGGTAGCGTATAGCAAGGATGAAGGGAACCCAGAGGATGTGACCCAGGCTCAGGAGGAGAAAAAAGCCCTGGTGAATGCCATTCGTCGCCTACCGGCAGAAAGGCAACAGTTGTTGATCCTCAAGTTTAGCGAAGGCCTGACCAATGCTCAGATAGGGCAAGTCATGGGGCGCAGCGAAGGGGCGGTCAAATCCCTCTATCATCGTACCTTGTTAGCCTTGCGCCGAGAGTTACAGAAGAGAAAGATGGGTTGAATCGAATGCAGAACAGACAATTGCTGGAAATGCTGGCGATACACGAAGACCTGCTGGACGGCAATGCCTCTAGGCAATCAGAATACGAGCGGATGTCCGAAGAGGAGAGAAAAGAGCTTCTCCCTCTTGTTGAGTTAGTTCAACAGGTAGGGAAGGCTCTTGCTCCAGTGAAGCCATCTGCATCTTTCCGGCAAAGGCTCGAGCTGGAGTTAATTGGGGCGGCGCACCAGCGGATGCACAGGGAAGTGCACATAGCACCACTTGCTCCGCGACGGGATGTGCTCGTTGGAGCGGCTGTTGGATCCGTGGTTGCTCTAGCGGGAGGCGTGGTGTATTTGGTTCACAATTGGATTCGCAGCCGTTCAGAACATGTCGAGCGGGTTAGTATGTAAGTTGCAATCAACTGATCGTCTGCCGGATTGTGATATTCATTTACAGTGCGGGTAGCAAGGTGGCTACCCTGCTGCCCGGCTTTTTTATTCACATTGTGGAAAGGGATTCATATGACCAAGTATGCTGGAATCGTTGGTTGGGGTAAATACCTGCCACCGAGAGTTGTTACAAACGATGACCTAGCAAAGATAGTGAATACAAGCGATGAGTGGATTGTCAGTCATACAGGTATTCGCGAACGTAGAGTAGTGGAGCCCGGGTCTACAACGGTGCCTATGGCTGTAGCTGCTGCGCGCGATGCTCTTGTGGTTGCAGGGCTGCGTCCCACAGAACTTGATCTCATTATCGTTTCTACCTATTCCCCTGACTACCATTTGCCTGGCGCAGCACCCATGGTCCAACACCAATTGGGAGCCACAAGAGCCGCAGCATTCGATTTGCGCGCAGGTTGCCCCGGCTTTCTCTATGGCATGACGATAGGCAGCCAGTTTATTGCCACCGGAGTTTACCGGCGGGTGCTGGTGATTGGCGCAGAGATCATCTCGTATTTTGTGGACTGGAGCGATCGGCGCACTTGCGCGCTGTTTGGGGACGGCGCAGGGGCGGTGATTTTAGAGTCAACAGACCAACCAACGGGCGTCCTTTCCTTTGCGCTAGGCACCGAAGGAGCAGAGTATGATTCCCTAATCCACTATGCTGCTGGGACGAAATATCCGCCCACTGATGAGCCATTCGCGCGGAACTTGCGCTATCTGCATATGGACGGTCAGCGTATTCTCCGCTTTGCAGTGCGCACTGTTGGACCTGCTGTACATAGGGCGCTAGCCGAAAGCGGCCTTTCCAAGGACGATATTGCCTTGGTCATTCCCCAGCAATCCAATCAACGTTTCATCGAGTGGGTCTGCAGGAATCTGGGATTCCCTTTGGAAAAGGTTTTCATCAACGTAGACCGCTATGCCAACATGTCTTCCGCTTCTATTGCTGTTGCATTGTGCGAAGCGTTTGAGCAAGGCCGAATCCAGGAAGGGGATAACATCCTATTGGTTAGCTTTGGTGCAGGGTTGAACTGGGCTTCAGCCGTGGTGCGTTATGGCTTGGTTGAGAGGGAGACTGTGACCATGCTTGACATTGCCCCTCAGTACTTTATCCGATTGGAGGACCTTTTGTACCAGGCCAAGATCTCGGTTCAAACCAAGGTTGCCAGCCTGACCACACTGCTAAGTCCATTGCTATTGCCATTCTTCTCGCGCAGTAGCAGTAAGAAGAAGCGGAAGTAAAAGGTGACAGGCGAACTTTACAGTCCTGTTCAGCGCAAGACAATCCTTCGGAACTCTTCAGCGTACGGTACGCCATACTGCCGCCCAACCTGTCCATTCCACTCGCGGATGCGGATTTCTGCATATTCCGCATCCACCTGGCTGCGGTGCGCCTTGAGGGCGGTTACTTTCAAGTCGATGGTATCTGTAACATCCACCCAGGTGTTGGGCTCTGCTGAGCCGTATAGATAGATTTCCTGGACTTTGTGTGGCTGTAATCCTTCCTCGAGCAACTCTGGGAAGATAAAACGTGTTACAGCAGAGGGGAAGATAGCATAGAGCGCAGCTTCAGCAGCAGCGCGGTGATCGGGATGGTTGACGTACATATCGCGGTGGAAGTATCTCGTGGGGTCGCCGCAAATCACAATGTCGGGCCTATAGCGACGGATGAGGCGCGTCAAGTCACGCCGCAGCTCCAAAGTAGGTTGCAATGTCCCGTCTTCATAATCCAAAAAGATAACAGTGTGCACGCCTAGTACACGCGCTGCTTCAAGTTGCTCGGCATGACGGATGGGAGCCATGCGTTCCGGGGGCATGCCAGGATCATTGCTACCTCGGCTGCCGTCTGTGCAGATGACATAAATAATAGACCAACCATCTTTAATCCAGCGGGCTACAGTGCCGGCAACGGTGAATTCCGCATCATCTGGATGGGCAACGATCACCATCCGCGTATGCGTTTCATCTACGGATTCTTGGGACGAGTGTTCCTCTACGTCTTCTATTGCCATAGCTCCTCGTAAAGATTCATTACATGGGTTGCTACTACTTGCCAGGTATAGGACTGAGCTTTTCGTTGCGCACGCGTAGCCAATTGTGTGCGCAACTCATGGTCCAGCAAAATCATGCGCAACTTCACAGCCAGTGCGTCGGGATCCCCAGCGGGTACAAGAAAGCCGGTCACGCCATCCTCGACGGTGTGCTGCAGACCGCCAACGCGCGAGGCAATCACTGGCGTGCCACAGGCCATGGCTTCTAATGCGACCAAGCCAAAGGATTCATAGTGGGAAGGAACCACACAGACCTCAGCAGCGGAATAGTAATAGGGCAGCATATCTTGGGCGCGGGAACCGAGGAAAGCAACCAAGTCATGCATGCCAACTTCTTTCTTCAACTTTTCTAGGCACTCGAGTTCATTGCTCAAATTGGCCTGGTCCTCGTCCACATCACCGCCAATCACGGCAAGGCACAAATTCTTAGCCAGTGCAGGTTCCAGTTCCGTTAGCCTGCACATAGCTCTGAGAAGCGAATCCAACCCTTTGAGTGGATCCAGGCGTCCTACGAAGAGGATGAGACGGTGGGTTTCTGGCAACTCCAGGCCAATAGCCTTTATTGCTTCGCTGCGTGGAATGGTCCTGAACAAAGCCAAGTCTACTCCGAGAGGGATGACCACGATCTTGCCTGCATCAGCACCATACAACTCTACCAATTGCTCCCGTTCTAACGGCGTAGCAGCGACAATGCGATTAATGTCGCGTATTAACTCCTCCTCGACCTGAATGCGTATGGGCGGCTCTTTCTCCGCTTCGGAGCGTGCTACTGCGTTCTTCATCTTGCCCAGCGTATGGAACATGTGCACAGTGGGCAGGCGATGCTCACGAGCTAGTTCACGAGCTACCCAGCCGGACAGCCAGTAGTGGCTGTGTAACAGGTCATACGAGATGCCTTCCGCAGCCGCAAACTCGCGTAGACCAGCTATAAATTGTGGCAAGTGGTTGTATACCAGGTTTTTGCTGTAGGGTCGCTCGGGTCCAGCGGGAAGGTGAATGACGCGCACGTTTGGCCATAACGTGCGCACTCGCTCGCGCTGTGGATCCTGCGAGCGAGTGTAAATATCCACGAGCAATCCCTTTTTGCCCAGTTCGCGGCTCAGCTCCCGCACATAGACATTCATTCCCCCCGTTTCTTTGCCTCCCAAGGCTGCCATGGGGCAGGTATGAACGCTGAGCATGGCGATGCGGTGCATGTTGTGGCCCCTTTTCGAAGACCTTAGCCCTGACAAGAAAGAGGGAACGGGATAGCAATCCCATCCCCTCTTTTCTTGCTTTAGCGCAGTACTTACAGCCTGTTTCCGATGTATTTGATCAGATCGGCACAGCGACAGGCATAACCCCACTCGTTGTCATACCAGGACACCACTTTGACAAAGGTTTCCTGGATGACCATAGTGGATAACCCATCAATGATGGACGAACGCGGATCGCCTTTAAAGTCCATGGAGACCAGTGGCTCCATGGTGATCCCCAGGATGCCCTTCATTCTTCCTTCGGCTGCTTTGCGGAAGGCTTCGTTCACTGCCTCGACCGAGGTCTTGGTCTGCACTTCGGCGACAAAGTCCACCACGGAAACGGTTGGGGTGGGCACGCGGAGCGCGAAACCATCGAATCTGCCCTTCAATTCAGGTATGACCAGAGCCAAAGCCCTAGCAGCTCCGGTTGTCGTGGGCACGATATTCATGGCGGCAGCGCGAGTGCGGCGCAAATCCTTGTGTGCCAAGTCCAAGATGCGCTGGTCATTGGTGTAGGAGTGAACGGTGGTCATCAGCCCGCGCACAATACCAAAATTATCGTGCAGGACTTTGGCAGCAGGAGCGAGACAATTGGTCGTGCAGGAAGCATTGGAGATAACGTGGTGCTTAGCTGGATCATATTTTTCTTCATTCACACCCAGCACGATGGTGATGTCTTCGTTTTTGGCGGGAGCGCTGATAATGACCTTTTTCGCTCCTGAATTGATATGGGCAATGGCTTTTTCCTTATCGGTGAAGACGCCGGTGGATTCCAGCACGATGTCCACACCCAGGTCACGCCAGGGCAGTAAGGATGGGTCTTTCTGGGCCAATACCTTGATATCTCTGCCGTTCACGCGCAGGTTCTCGCCGACAACCTCCACAGTGCCAGGGAAAGCACCGTAGTTGGAATCGTATTTGAACAGGTGCGCGTTCACTGTGGCATCGAATAGGTCGTTAATGGCCACCACTTCGATTTCATTGGGGTAGTAATCGAGCATGGCTTTCAAAGCCTGACGCCCAATGCGACCAAAACCGTTGATTCCGACTCGAATCGTCATTTTATCCTCCTCCATTGTTGTCAAGTTTTTTACCCGCTAAGCGGGTTTTTTGCGACCCTCTTTATAGCTGGTGTAGATGCTCATAATACTTTGGGCCAATTTGGCGGGATCATGCCGCCAAGGTTTGTTCCTGTCTACCACATCCGCAGTCCAGATTTGATACGCGCCATCGGCGATGGGCTTGACCATTTCTGCATTCCAGTTTTCCGGCGTTTGCACCTCCAGATTGTCATTCAACAAAACGTAATCGAAAAGATCTTCTCCCACATGATTATAGATAGCGCGCACGTGATCCGCAGCATTGTAACCATCCGTCTCACCTGCTTGTGTAGCCAGATTGCAGACATAGATTCGCAACGCCTGGGAAGCGCGGATCGCGGCAGTGATGTCCTTCACCAGCAAGTTGGGCAGGATGCTAGTGTACAGACTGCCTGGGCCCACAATAATCATATCTGCATCGAGCAATGCCTGCACTGCTTCGCCGTATCCTCGTACATCGTCAGGTTGCAGGAATACCCGCTCGATTGAAGCTCCAGCCTTGGGGATACGAGATTCCCCCTGCACGTGATGCTGGGCCTCGTGGCCGTCCTTTGGTTCTGCCAATTCGGCGCAGAGCGTCACGCTGTGCATGGTGGACGGCAGGACGCGTCCGCGCACAGCGAGCACTTTGCTCGATTGGCGGATTGCCTGCCCAAAGTCACCTGTCACCCCGGCCATAGCAGCGATGAATAAATTGCCAAAGCTGTGGCCATTTAACCCCTGACCCTGACCAAAGCGGTACTCAAACAGCAAGGTCATCAGAGGTTCCGCTTCAGCCAGAGCAGTGATGCAGTTGCGAAAGTCGCCAGGAGGCAAAAGCCCCAATTCCCTGCGCAAGCGCCCCGAGCTGCCTCCGTCATCAGCCACAGTTACAATTGCCGTCAGGTTGTCCGTGCATTCCTTCAGGCCACGCAACAGAGTTGAAAGACCCGTGCCACCGCCGATCGCCACGATTTTCGGTCCTCGCTTACGCATACGGCGGCGGTAAATGACATCTACCACGCTTTCGCGATCGGATTCGAAAAAAGCAGAGACCAGAGATCGGCTTAAGCGGAAAACAGCCACAGCGACACATAGGATACCCAAGGTAGCCAGAATGACGCCACGCAACCAACGTGGCAAGAACTGCAGCGTAACGGCATAAGCGATGGGCGAAGCTGGGCCTGTGAACTCCAATGTGCGATAGATTTGGACATAGAAGAAGCTGACCCCTAGGCTGAGCAACAAAAGCCCTATGGCCAGCAACACTAGCCAGCGCTTCACGCCCATGCCAGGGTAAAGCCACTTCCACGCCGAGCCAATTCTATCTCGGAGATGCACTGCAGTGTTCCTCCTGTGAACATTATACGCTAGATTTTTCACTGCGTCAAAGATGCACAACCATTATTGGACATTCATTGGTCACCCGAATCTCAGTATCCACTGCATTGACAACGAAGCTGTCTTGTGCCATAATTGGGTCGCTATAATTCGTAGAGAAATGTGGCGCGGCTTATGGCATGGGGGTTGCCTTGAAAATTATTCTGACACACGAAAACACAGATTTTGATGCCTTGGCGGCGCAGTTGGCGGCATCCAAGCTCTATCCGGATGCGAAGCCGGTTCTGCCGCGACGACTGAACCGCGAGCTACGCGATTTCCTGGCTCTGTATGGCGAACAATTGCCGTTTGTATCCGTGGATGAATTGCCTCGTCGGCGCGTTGCAGAGGTCATCATTGTGGATGCACAATTCGTGCCATCCATCAGAGGTGTGGATGCCAACACTGTTTTTACCATCATTGACCACCATCCCCTGCGTGGCGAGCCGAAGCCAGGTACAGCCTACATGATTGACGAAGTGGGAGCAGTCACCTCTTTGTTAGTGGAGAAGCTGCGCGAGCGGCGTATTTCCCTTACTCCATTGGAAGCTACCCTGCTCTTGTTGGGAATTTATGAGGATACTGGATCGCTGTCGTACTCGACCACGACTCCCCGTGACCTGCGCAGCGCTGCCTGGCTGCTGGAGCAAAAGGCTAGCCTCTCCGTCGTGAATGATTTCTTGCGCCATCCTTTGGATGAGCACTACCAGGCGGTCTATGGGCAGTTAGTGGAAAACGTGGAGTGGCACAACCTGCACGACCAGGCAATTCTGATTGCCACTGCATACCTGGACGAGTATCTGGAAGAGCTCTCTACTCTGGCTCATAAATTGGATGATGTATATGACCCAGATGCGTCTTTTCTCCTCTTCGTCTTTAAGGATCAAATACAACTGATTGCCCGGAGCTCCAGCAAAGCGATTGATGTCGGTGAGATTGCGCGTGCCTTTGGCGGCGGTGGCCACAGTGCAGCGGCAGCAGCATTGATTCAAGAGGCTGATGCAGCTAAGGTTCGCGAGCAATTGATCGCGGCTTTGGAGAAATATGTAAAGCCAGCCGTCACGGTCAGGCAGATCATGTCCTATGGTGTACATACCTTGCACCCGGATATGACGCTGTCGGAGGCAGAGGCGTATATGCGCCGCTATGGCCATGAGGGATTCCCTGTGGTTGAGGATGGTCAACTTGTGGGCGTGTTGACCCGACGCGAGATCGATCGGGCATTGCAGCACCGCCTGGGGAACGCTCCAGTGCGTTCGTTCATGCATACTGGGGACATGGCAGTATCGCCAGCAGACAGCGTGGCTACGGTACAGCAGATTATGACCAACCATGGCGTTGGCCAGGTGCCAGTGGTTGAAAATGGACGAGTTCTGGGCATTGTGACCCGCACAGATTTGATCAAACTGTGGAGCGCACCCACACACCCTGGGCGGCGTGACGAGATTCAACAGCGGCTGCGCCAGACTCTGCCTGCTCCTCTGCTCAATTTGCTGATGCAAGCCCGAGACACGGCAAACGAACTAGGCTACTCGCTCTATGTGGTTGGTGGGTTTGTGCGTGACCTACTGCTGGGCTCACCAACACTTGATCTGGATTTGGTCGTGGAAGGGGACGCCATCACCTTGGCCAAGGCATTGGGTAAGCAATTGAAAGCTAGGGTGCGTAGCCATGCACGCTTTGGCACGGCCAAGGTAATTTTGAATGGCACTGCTGGAACAAATTTGCCACCATCGCTCGATTTCGTCACGGCGCGCACGGAGTTCTACCATCATCCCACGGCATTGCCGGAGGTAGAGCGAAGCTCGATCAAACAAGACCTCTATCGGCGTGATTTTACCATTAACACCATGGCCATTTCCTTGGATCGGGACCGCTGTGGCGAGTTGTTGGACTTTTATGGCGGGGAGCGAGATCTACGGGATAAACTAATCCGAGTACTGCATAATCTAAGTTTCATCGAGGATCCCACGCGCATCCTCCGCGCGGTGCGCCTGGAACAACGTCTTGGTTTTGCAATAGAGGCACGCACGGCAGAGTTGATCGATGACGCCCTAGGCCTGCTGGATAAAGTAACGGGGGAGCGGCTGCGTCACGAATTAGAGTTGATCCTAGATGAACGGGAACCTGGGGCGATCATCGAGCGCCTAGCCCAATTAGGTGTACTGCGGCATTTGGAGCCGGCGTTGAAGTGCGATGCCTGGCTTCGGGAGAAATTCCGGCAAGCCGAGCAGTTAGTGGAGCGCGAGAGTGCGAGAACCAAAGAAGGAGCTGAGGCTGATCACGAGGCTGCAGTTCTGACGCAGATTGAGGTTGGGTTCCAGCAAAAGTACTTGTTCCTTGCACTCCTTACATACCGTTTGACCAGGCCGCAACTGGACCGTTTTCTAGAAAGGCTGAAGTTTAGCCAGGAAATGGCGAAATATCTCCGCGAAGTTCGAGAACTTCATGCTTTAGCTGCGCGCCTGAGCCGGCCAAACTTGAAGCCTAGTCGCATCTATCGGCTATTGCGCGGCTATTCGCCACGTGCGATTGTGGCTTTTTCCATCGCTTTGGATTCACCTGTGGCTCGAGAGAACGTGCTGCTTTACCTGAATCGGCTGCGTTGGGTACGGCCTCATATTCGAGGGGACTTTTTCAAGAAACAGGGCATCCCACCTGGCCCCATCTATCGGCAGATTCTGGACAAGTTGCTCTATGCTCGGCTCGATGGTCTGATAAGCACCACCTCAGAAGAAGAGGCGATGGCCAGAGATTTGCTTGCTTCCTTGCAGGCAAAGGCTTGACTTCGATCTAAGCCTTCTAAAAAAGTCTGGTGATTTCATCTTGGTCAAAGCGGGGCAAATCGGTGATTGACGCCCCGCTTTTCAATTTCAATCCCTCGTCAGCAGGTGTGACGCGTCCAATTACAGCACAAGGCACATTAGCCTTCTGATAGGCAGCAAGCAGGGCGGGGGTTTGCTGTGGGGGGAGAGCAATCAGCAACGATCCTGAGGCAATGAGCCCTAAGGGATTCAAATCGAAGGTGGAACACAGAGCAGTGCACTCTGGCCAGATTGGAATCGCTTCTTCATCCACCCAAACTCCTACATGTGCGGCCATTGCTAATTCGTGCAAACCAGTGGCTAGGCCGCCTTCAGTAGGATCGTGCATGGCATGTACAATGGCTGAATTGGTTGCCAGCATGGCCTCACGCACAATGCTGATGCCGGGATGGTAGAGGTAGTTTTTGGCTCGCGTAATGAAATCCGAGGTATAGCCACGTCGTAGCAATTCCTCGCTCATTTCCCGTGCGATGATGGCAGTGCCCTCGATGGCAATTCCTTTCACCAACACCAGGTCGTCGCCCACGCGGGCTCCCGCGGTGGTGATCAGCTTCTCTTTGGCTACCTCTCCAAGCATTTGTCCAACGGCAATAGGGCGGTCGAGGCCATAGGTGACCTCCGTGTGACCGCCTACGAGGGCCATGCGTAGCTCTTGGCAAGCAGCATCAATCTGTGCCAAAATGCTATGAGCCAATTCAGGCGTCGTCTTGTTCTCTGGCAGGAGCAGAGTCACCAGCAGCCAGCGGGGCATAGCACCGGTTGTAGCTAGGTCATTGGCATTGACCTGCACCAAGTACCAGCCAATTTCTTCGGTGGCAAAGGTGATGGGGTCGGTCTTGGCCACCAAGTAGCGATCACCAAAATCAATGACAGCTGCATCTTCGCCTATCCTGGGCCCAAGTACGACACGCTCATCAGGCCATCCTTGGAGTTGAAGCAATTGTGCCATCAGCTCTGGGCTTAATTTGCCTACGGGCAGGTAGCGAGATGCGGATGTTGCCAAAGGACTCCTCATCAGGCACCAAATTTGGTCAAGCGCAGTGCATTGGCCAGTGCAAGCGGCATCAACTCAACAGCGGGTATATTTCCAAGCGCTCCCCGGGCGCAAGCACGCTCATTGTACGCATGTGCCTCGTCGCAGCGGCAGTAACGCGAGTATAGCATGGTGGGCACGGGATGCCAACTATGCGCTTTCAACAGCGATGGTGTTGAATGATCGCCAGTAACTACTACCACATCCGGTTTCAAAGCCAAAACGCGGGGGATATAAGAGTCAAACTCTTCAATTACAGCCACCTTTGCCTGGAAATCACCATCCTCGCCGCGGCTATCCGTGTATTTGAAGTGCAAGTAGAAGAAGTCATAGTCTAGCCAGGCTTTTTCCAATGCATTGAATTCATCAGCCAGGCTCGTTCCACTAGGCAGTGCAGTCATACCCACGAGCTTGGCCAATCCGCGGTACATGGGATACACGGCGATAGCAGCGGCACGCAGTCCAAAGACTTCCTTCATGCTGGGAATGGCTGGTCGCTTGTCTAAACCGCGCAGCAGAACCATGTTGGCCGGGTATTGGTCTTTCAAAACTTGTTGGGCCTGAGCAATGAATTGGTTGACCATGTTTGCTGTCCGCTGCGATGCCTCGGGTTGCGGAGCATCCTCTAAAGGCTGAATGGGCAATGGCGGAACACCAAGTTGTTGTGGATCTGATTCGGTCAGATCGCCAGCCAAACCCTCGCCGCGCAGGACGAGCACGAAGCGATGCTCTTTCACCGGCTCAATGAAAAGCTCTACTCCTGGCAGTTTGACGCTCTCGCGCAAAAGAGCCGTCAGTTCGATGCACTTCTCTGTGGAGATACGACCTGCCCGACGGTCTGTGACGCGGCCAAGTTCATCTACCGAGCAAAAGTTGCCACGACCAGCAACATCTTGTGGTTGCAGATCAAAGTCTATTCCCAGCGCTTCCAATACGCCACGTCCGATCACATAGCGGCAGGGGTCATAGCCAAATATGGCCAGGTGCCCCGGTCCACTGCCGGGTGTAATACCTGGTGAGATAGGAATAGTGAAGCCACAGATGGATTTTGCTGCCAATGCATCTAGATTAGGGGTTCGTGCTGCTTCCAGCTCAGTTGGGCCACCCTCTTCCATAGGCAACCCACCGATTCCGTCCATCACCAGGAACACAATTTTACTGTCCGCTGGAATGACTAGTTTGCGAATGAAATCCAAGTCAGCCATGAGCAATTCCTCAACGTCGAATTGGAAATGACGAGTGGCGAGAGCTGAGACTTCTGCTCCCTGACCACTCGTCACGCACTACTTGGTATACGCTACTTATCTTGTAATGCTGCCACGCCGGGCAACACCCGGCCTTCCAGGAACTCAAGCGAAGCTCCACCGCCGGTCGAAATATGAGTCATTTTGTCGGCTACTCCGGCCTGCTCAACGGCGGCAGCCGAGTCCCCACCGCCAATGATGGTCGTTGCGTCTGTTTCTGCTAGGGATTTGGCAATAGCCACAGTGGCGGCAGCAAAGACAGGGAACTCAAAGACGCCCATGGGACCATTCCAGACCACCGTCTTGGCGTTTTTCAATACCTTGTTGAATCTCTTCACGCTCTGTGGGCCAATGTCTAGGATACGCCAGCCAGGCAGGACCTGCTCGACCGGGACAGTCTGGTACCGAGCATCGGCTGCGAAAGCATCGGCAATCACGACGTCAATGGGGAGCATGAGCTTATTGCCCGCACGTTTGAGCAGATCCTTAGCCAGTTCCACCTTGTCGTCTTCTACCAGGGATGCCCCCACCTCATACCCTAGAGCTTTCAGAAAAGTATTGGCCATGCCACCGCCAACGATGAGCCAATCCACCTTGGGCAGCAGATTCTCGATTACGCCGATCTTGTCTGAAACTTTGGCGCCGCCCAGGATCGCGACAAAGGGGCGCGCTGGCTCAGCTAGAGCTTTGCCCAGGAAGGTGAGCTCGCGCTCCATGAGGAAACCAGCCACAGCAGGCAGGAAATGGGCTATTCCTTCGGTAGAGGCATGGGCACGATGGGCAGCACCAAAGGCATCGTTGACATAGATGTCTGCGAGTGCTGCCAATTGCCGGGCGAACTCAGGATCGTTTGCTTCTTCTTCCGCATGGAAGCGCAGGTTCTCCAGCAACAGCACGTCGCCCGGCTTCAGCGCTGCCACGGCCTTTTCGACTTCCGGGCCAATGCAGTCATCCGTTTTCTGCACAGTCGTTCCTAGCAACTCCGAGAGACGCCTGGCGACTGGGGTCAAACGGAATTCCTCAGCCACCTTGCCCTTTGGACGGCCAAGATGTGAGCAGACGATAACTTTGGCACCCTTGTCACGTAGGTATTCTATCGTGGGCAAAGCAGCCCGAATGCGGGTGTCATCTGTAATCTGGCCGTCTTTGTCCAGAGGCACATTGAAATCCACACGGACCAGAACACGTTTTCCTGCAACCTCGATATCTCGAATTGTCTTCTTGTTCACTTTTTCCTCCTTGTTCCTAGTATTCTGCTTCGACAGGGCCTAGCCTTCAAGCCCGTTGGAGAGTCTTTACTACATTTCCATACGACCTTCGTAAACTCTGCCATGGATCGGGTCCAATGTGACGATTTGGCCATCCTGCAGCGAGGACAGAGCGCCCTGCGCACCGATGATCGCGGTCAAACCCAGCTCCAGGGCCATCTGCGCTGCGTGTGAATCCATTCCGCCTTCCTCTACGATCAGTCCTCCTGCGCGACGTGCCAGAGGAACGTGTTCCCGCGTGGTGCGTCGCACAACCAGGATGTCCGAAGAGGTTATATCCTGGGGATTAGGCAGAATATCCCTAATCAACTTGAGCTGTCCCTGGACTCTACTGCTCCCGATTCCCACACCGGTGGCCAGGATGCGTTCTACCTCCTGGACCTTAATCAGATTTGTGGTACCTGGAGCACTGCCTGCTGCTCCTCCTGTAGCCACGATGAGTTCACCAGGTTGGACATATCCATGCTCTCTTGCTGCATGAATAGCATCAGCAAGCATCTGATCGGTATTCGCTGTCCTGGGCGCCAGTAAGGGATAAACACCCCAATACAGACAGAGTTGTCTTTGCACCATAGGGCTGGGCGTAACTGCAACAATAGGCATGTGGGGCCGGTATTTCGCTACCATATGGGCGGTGTATCCGGATACCGTAGGGGTAATAATCGCCGCCGCATCCAAATCTCGAGCTGTCTCGCAAGTAGCATGGCTCACTGCTTCTGCAATACTTTTTGTCTTTGGCGGTGGCACCGAGAAAAACTTGGCCGTTCGTAATATCTCGGCTTCAGTGCGTTGGGCAATTTTCACCATGATGTGCAGGGCTTCCAATGGATAGCGCCCTATGGCTGTTTCACCGGAGAGCATGATAGCATCCGTACCATCCAGTATAGCATTGGCCACATCGCTGGCTTCAGCACGCGTGGGACGCGGATTGTGGATCATGGATTCGAGCATCTGCGTAGCGGTGATAACCGGCACTCCTGCTTCGTTGCACTTTTTGATGATTTCTTTCTGCATCATTGGGACTTCTTCTGGCGAGGCCTCTATACCCAGATCTCCCCGCGCGACCATGATGCCATCTGCTGCTGCAATGATAGCATCGATATTCTTCATTGCTTCGGGTTTTTCGATTTTGGCAATGACAGGCGTAGGGCGTCCAAAAGCGCATTGACGCTGGATGAGCTCTTGTAAGGCTATCACTTCATTCGCGTTCCGCACGAAGGATAATGCGATCCAATCCACGTGGTGTTCTAACGCAAAGGCGAGGTCTTTTTTGTCCTTCTCCGTGATAGCCGGGATGCTAGTATGGGCACGGGGTAAATTCATGCCCTTGTTGCTCTGTAGCAGCCCTCCAGTGATGACCTTGCAGCGAATATCCGTCTCTGTAGAACTGAGGACCACTACCTCCAAAAGCCCGTCATCCATCAAGATGCGATCGCCTGGCTGAACGAGTCTGGGCAATGCACTGTACTGTACGGGGATTTCTCCCGCGTGCCCCGCGATAGGCCTTATGGTTAGGATGACCTCTTCACCTTCGCTTAGCAGGATACCCTCGCCTTCCATCTCGCCAACGCGCAGCTTTGGACCTTGTAGATCGGTGAGGATGGCTACTGGTTTTCCCACTTCCTCTGATGCCTTGCGGATCCTCGCTATGTTCTCTGCATGGTAATCCTGATCCCCATGGGAGAAATTGAGGCGTGCTACATTCATGCCGCTGGCAATCATCTCCCTGAGCATCTCTGGTGAGCGGCTGGCAGGACCAATAGTACATACAATTTTAGTGCGCAGCATAAGCACGCCTCTCTACGCTATCTCCCCATGCTACAAGCTGATCGAGATTCCGTGCCTGATATTCGGCGGAGTTGTTCCCTTCGCTGACTTTGCTCATTTCTAAAATGCAAAGACAAAGATAAGATCATTTACGTTCGTATTGGTGGGACCGGTAATAAACAAATCTCCCAGAATCTGGAAAAAGTGATAGGCATCGTTATTAGCTAGATAGCTGGCAACTGATAGTCCTTTTTGAGCCGCCCGGCTGATTGTGCTGCCTGTAGCGATTGCACCGGCAGCATCGGTTGGTCCATCCGTACCATCCGTACCCAGTGAAATAATGGCCACCTTGTCCAAACCAGCGATGAGCGGTGTTGCTGCCAAGGCCAATTCCTGATTCCGTCCGCCAAGGCCTTGACCACGCACAGAAACCGTGGTCTCCCCTCCAGCAATTATGCAAGCGGGGCGGGATACTGGCTGGCCGGAGTGAACAATCTCTCTGGCTATGGCAGCAAAGACCTTGGCCACCTCTCGTGCTTCACCCTCGACAAACGTTGACAGAAGCAGGCTGTTCAGGCCGACCTGGCGTGCCCTGTCCAGAGCTGCGTGAGCGGCGTGTTCGTTGCTGGCGATGACTAGGTTCTGTACGCGACCAAAGGCTTCATCCTGCGCTTTGGGTGTTTCAGGGATCTGTCCTTCCATGCCTTGCTGAAGATGACGCACAATTGAATCAGGCACGTCCTGGAGCAAGTGGTATTTCTGTAACACCTCATAAGCCTGGGCGAATGTCGTGGGGTCAGGGCTTGTCGGCCCTGAAGCGATGACATCCAAAGGACTGCCAATGACATCAGAGAGGATCAGGGAAATGACTTGTGCCGGATAAGCGAGTCTGGCAAGCTGACCGCCCTTGACCTGAGACAGGTGTTTCCGAACGGTGTTCATTTCGGTGATGGTAGCACCACTGCGCAACAGAGCCTGAGTCAAGAGCTCGATATCACTGAGAGAGATGCCATCCACAGGCAATGTCATCAAGGCAGAACCACCGCCAGAAATGAGACAGAATACCAAATCTGTTGCCTCTGCCTGCTTCAGCAAGGAGACCGTTTGGCGGGTACCCTCTACGCTGCGCACATCAGGAAGCGGGTGGCCAGCTTCATGGATAGTAATCCGACGCGTCGGTGCTGTGTAGCCATCCTTGACATTTATCCAGCCTGCCGTGATGCGCTCGCCCAGGATGTCCTCCAAGGCCAAGGCCATGGCGGCACTTGCCTTGCCTGCTCCCACGACGTAGATGTGCTCGTACCTGTGCAGTTCATAAGATGCAGTGCCAACACGCAGAGTATTTCCCTGCAGGCCGACATTGCGTTTCACTGCTTCGACTGGGTCTGCTGCCAGAAGCGCTGCCTCCATGATGGCCACTACATGCTCGGTTGCTGTGCCTGGCAAGTCAAGTTCGAATGCAACAGGTTGTTGCGCAAGTTTCATGAGCCTTACCTCATTGTTTTGATTCTAATGCAAAAGCAGGGGATGTCAAAGTCTAGGCCGACGTTACCAACATGCCTTGCTCTTTTGGAGAATACCGTTTTTGGAGGTTATAATAGCGCATAACCACATATCAAGGAGGATAGCGAATTATGTCAGAAACAAAGCGGGAAATTCCTGGGCCTCTGGCTCAGCAGTATGTAAAGAGGGATGCCGAGGTCATTTCGCCATCGTATACAAGATCGTATCCTTTCGTGATGGATCATGGCAGAGGCTCTCTGGTATGGGATATAGATGGAAACCAATTCATCGACTTTACTGCAGGCATTGCGGTCAACGCTACCGGACATTGCCATCCCGAAGTAGTACAGGCAATCAAGGACCAGGCGGACAGGTTCATCCACATGTCTGGGACCGATTTTTACTACAAGGTGCAGATAGAGTTGGCTGAGAAACTCAATGCCATTGTGCCAGGACGAGAGCAAAAACAAGTCTTTTTCACCAATTCCGGTACGGAAGCGGTCGAAGCGGCGTTCAAGCTAGCGCGCTATTCCACAGGGTGCACACGGATGATTGCTTTTCTCGGAGCATTTCACGGACGCAGTATGGGTGCCCTGTCATTGACAGCATCTAAGTATGTGCATCGGGCAGGTTTTTCGCCTCTGGTGCCAGGGGTGACACACGTGCCCTATGGCTACTGTTACCGCTGTGCTTACAATCTCGAATACCCCTCTTGCGATGTCTATTGTGTGAAATACATTGAGGATACTCTTTTCAGGAGGCTTGTTTCTCCTGAAGAGGTAGCTGCCATCTTTGTTGAACCAATCCAAGGCGAAGGTGGGTATGTGGTTCCTCCGCCTCTCTATCATCAGCGGCTGCGCGAACTGACTGATAAGTACGACATTTTGCTCGTTGACGACGAGATACAAGCCGGCATGGGGCGCACGGGCAAAATGTTCGCCATTGAGCACTGGGGCGTGGAGCCGGATATCGTTTGCATTGCAAAGGGCATCGCCTCAGGGATGCCATTGGGAGCCATGGTGGCAAGCAAGCGTCAAATGACGTGGCCTTCTGGTGCACACGGCAATACTTTTGGAGGCAACCCCATCTCGTGTGCAGCGGCATTGGCAACGATTCGTCTCATCGAGGGAGGCTATATGCAAAACGCTGCCCGGATGGGTGAGAGGTTAATAGAAAAACTCAAACACATGCAGGGTAAACACTCCTCTATAGGTGATGTGCGGGGCCTGGGATTGATGATCGGCGTTGAGTTGGTCAAGGATAAGGATACGAAGGAACCCGCGGTAGAACTGCGCGATGCCATCGTGCAAAATTGCTTCCAAATGGGACTGCTGATCCTGGGTTGCGGAATGAGCACTGTGCGGTTTATGCCTGCGTTGAACGTTACGGCAGACCTAGTAGATGAGGGATTGGAGATTTTTGAGCGAGCGCTTACTAAAGCAGAGGAAGAAATCTAGGTCATCAGTTAGCTAGACTGAGCTATTTCGTTACAGTCTCCTTGTCTGATAAGCAGCAAAAGTGTCTCCCATCCTTGCGAGCAATAGGATTGGAGACACTTTTTCTAGAGATCTATCTGATCGTGATAGCCCCTAATCCTCCTCTGATCTCCAATTCTAGTTTGTTTTCCGCTGTCGTGTAGTCTGTGCTCAGATATACACCGTCCGTGCGAATGAAACGCGGTTTGCCAACCTGCACCGAGCCCAAACCTTTGGATACATGGATCCTCGCTCCCACGGTCTTGGGTATCTGCACTGTGATGGCCCCAACGCCAGCTTCAATGGAGGCTTGGGTCAGTCCGGCAGCGGCGGGAAAAGTAATGACTGTCTCGCCAACGCCAGTACGAATGTCGAGGCGAGTAACCCTAAGACCACTCAAATCCATATCCACTTCGCCCACGCCTGTGCTCACATCCATTTCGAGAGGAATGCGCGGAGTGAATCGGAGAACCCAATGCTCGCCCGCGACATCTCCAGGTATCCAGAAAGGAATCGGTTGACTTCGGGCAAACAGGGAAAACTCGGCACGACCATTCTGGATGCGAAAAGTCCTCTCCGCTTGCAATAAATACCGGGCGTATACCAGCTCGCCTTCCATGAATTTCGGCGAATCAGCCAAAACGCCAATGTCGACTCTTCCGGCTCCAAATTTCAATGTGATGTGGCCGGTGTCTGCATCTTGCATTGCCTCCGATATCGTTTCCGTCCGGGTCACGGGCGATGTAACAGCGACTTTCTCCCCTTGATACACTGCGTAACCAATCACGCCGGCCAGGACTACAAGCGCGATGAGCAAGCCTACGATGTACCAGATGATTGAGCGACCCATGCTGATCAAAATTTCCAGGCCGATCAAGATCAGGATAACCGGCCAAAAGCGCCACAGGGTTCCCCATACACTCCAGGGGAGCTTACCCATCTGGTTGAGCAAAAGCAGAACGCCTGCGGCGATCAAAAGCAGAGGGCCAACGATGCTAGGACGATATCGTCTTTCTTCCATAAATCTCTATTCCTTTCTTATATTGCGCAGTGCCCGACTCAACAGCACTATACCTGCTAGAATCAAGGCGATTGCCCATAACTGATCTAGGCGGAACCAGCTAAATAAGTGAAGGCTGTCCACTAGAAAGGCCACGCCAATAAGGATGAGCAGGGCGCCCAGCCAGATAACGCGGTTGCTTGAGCCAACTGCTTGGCTCTCGCCGCCAAACATTGCCTGCAGCTCTCGACCCAGGCTGCGTGCCTCCGCACCCATCTCGCGCACATTATCGCGCACTGTCTCCCGCTGTGGAGAGCCAATGGTTGACCTTTCTGGCAAAATAATCCACAAAACGATATAAGATAATACTGCCGGTCCGTTTGCCAAAGCGACCAGAATGAAGATAAGGCGCAATAATACTGGGCTGACACCGAAATACTCTGCCAGGCCAGCGCACACGCCCGCAATGATCCCTTTGCTCCTATCTCGATAGAAAGTATCCTCCATATAGCCCTCCTCTTATAAGGGCATGCTCTAGTCAAACCTGTGTCTAGCAGCTCACCCTATCGCCGATTGAAGCTTCGTTCTAGTTGCGCTGAGCTCAGGTGGATCATGGTAGGCCGCCCATGTGGACAGGTGTAAGGGGAAGTGGTTTTTTCCAATAGCCGGACCAGTTCACGCGCTTCATCTAGCGTAAGGGTCTGACCAGCACGTACTGCGCCGTGGCAAGCAATGATGGTCAACAGACGCTCGGCCGATAGAGTTGTGTCACGTCCCTCGCTGGCCACATCGAGCAGTTCGGCGATCACGTCTGGCACATCCGCTGGTTGTAAAGTTGAGGGGATAGCACGAACCAGATAGGTGTCACCACCAAAAGGTGCAATGTCAAAACCAAGCGCGCTCAGGGGTTCCAAAATGGCATCCAGCAAGCTGCGTTGGTGAGGTGGCAATTCAATGGGCAATGGCTGCAGTAGATTCTGTGCAGATGCAGTCATGCTGGCATGCTCCGCTTGCAATTGTTCAAAAAGGACCCGTTCATGAGCAGCGTGCTGGTCAATCAGGTAGAGACCATCTGGCCCTTCGGCGATGATGTACGTTTGCCGAACCTGTCCAAGCACACGAAGCATAGGCAGCCGCTCCAACATGGGAACGCTGCTGATCATGGCTGGCTCTACATCGGCAGTGCGTTGTATCTCCAATGCCATCTGTGCAGGGGTAAGGCCTGCTTCCGAGGCAAGAGGCTTGAGAAGTTGTGGTTGATACCTCTCCCATTCGCGAGGTAGCATTGCTGCAGGTCGGCCAGTCGCTGTAGCCACGGGAGATTGTTGCAACACAGTGTAGCGCACTGCACGCTGGACAGCGGCAAAGACCCCTCTTGGCTCGCGGAAACGTACCTCACGCTTGGTCGGATGCACATTGACATCCACATCGGCTGGTGGCATCGTAATGTTCAAAATGGCTACGGGATAACGTCCAGTTGGCAAAATGGTACGGTAGGCTTCCTCGACTGCATAGCTGAGCGAACGATCCTTTATCCAGCGACGGTTGACGAAAAAGAGTTGGTAATCCCGTGTAGCCCGATGTAGGCTGGGGCTTCCAATATACCCCTGCACGCGCACTTCGCTGCTAGGTTGGGGTGGGAGATCGTGGTTTGGCACACTCTCCTCCGGTTGAATCTCCAGCATCTGCTGGGCTATCTCCAATCCAAAGACTTTGACCAGCACATCGTACAATTTGCCGGTGCCGGATGTTTGCAGGACTAGCTTGCCATTCTCGATCAGAGTAAAGCGTAATTCAGGGTAGGCAATGGCATAAGCGCCGACGAGTTTGATAATATGGCTGCTTTCTGTGGCTTCTGAACGCAGGAATTTGAGCCTGGCAGGGGTGTTGTAGAAAAGATTCTCCACGGTGACCACAGTTCCTGGGCGACTGGCATGTTTTTCTCTTTGTACGAGTTCGCCGCCCTCTAAACGCAATAAGATGCCTGCTCCCCCATCTCGTACGGAGGTGAGCATAGTTACTTGAGATACAGCCGCTATGCTGGCTAGGGCCTCGCCACGGAAGCCCAGAGTTTGGATGCGCAAGAGGTCTTGTTCACTGGAGATCTTGCTTGTTGCATGCCGTGCAAAAGCCAAAGCTGCCTCATCTTCGGGAATGCCACAACCGTTGTCATTGACGCGAATAAGACGGCGCCCGCCATTTCTTAGCTCAATGCGAATATCGGTCGCGCCAGCATCAATGGCATTTTCGACTAGTTCTTTGACCACAGAGGCTGGTCGCTCTACCACTTCCCCAGCTGCGATCTTGCTCGCTACCTGGGGTGGCAATATTCGGATAGGCATAATATGTGCTCCAGAAACACTCAAAACCTGCTTTCGGCCACACTAATTTCTGTGGAGGATGTTACATTGTACCATATGACAGATAATTCTCAAAAGCAGCCAAGGCGCTGGCTCTTGCCCGATTCCATTTGCATAGATGCAAGTAACCGCAGCGAAAGCGTGAGCAAAAGAGCCCACCGGGGGAGATTGTGAATTCTATCACCAAGTTGCCTTTTTCACGAATTTGTTGTAGAATACTGCTGCTTTCCAAACGTGTCATGCCACAATGATGAGCAAAGCTGAGGAGATGAGCAACGATGCTTGAAAGGAGGAAGGTGCACTTTAGTACTTCTCCTTGTTTTAGTTTATCGCATCTACCCAATGACCGGCAAGAATCCGTCACGGGAATCATTTCCCATGCGGGGCTCTTGCCGGTTGTTTTTAAGTCGCCAGTGCTCAGTTAATATAAGACAAAGCCAAAAAACTATGCCAAGGAGGGTTAGATGAAAGAAGTTGTCATTGTCGGAGGAGTACGGACACCCATTGGACGACACGGCGGTGGGCTCAAAGACATCACCGCCCAAGATCTGGCTGCTCGAGTGATCAAGGAGGTGCTGAATCGAACCAAGCTCGATCCTGCGCTGATTGATGACGTGATCTTTGGCTGTTGTGGTCAGCTCAGCGACGCACCCAATCTAGGGCGGGTAGCAGCGTTGATGGCTGGCATTCCCAAAGAAGTGCCTGGCTACACCGTGCAGCGTAACTGTGCTTCGGGACAAGTAGCAATCACTAATGCATTTCAGGCTATTCAAGCCGAAGACGGCGAGATTTTCATGTGTGGTGGTACTGAGAGCATGTCCAATGCTCCGTACATGGTACGGGGTGCACGCTGGGGACTTAAACTGCGTCATACCACATTCATCGATTCCTTGTGGGAGGGGCTTACGGATCCCATCTGTAACCAGATCATGGGCCGCACCGCTGAGAACCTGGCCGAAATGTATCATATCTCCCGCCAGGAGCAAGACGAATACGCGGTCCAGTCGCACAAAAAGGCTTTCATGGCCACGCGCACGGGCAGGTTCAAAGATGAGATCGTGCCGGTAGAGGTGAAAAAGAAGGTTGCAGGACAGGAAGTGGCTTCTGAGCTGATTACCCAAGATGAATGCATCAATCCTGGGCTCACAGTACAAAAGGCTGCTTTGTACCCTGCGGTATTTAAAGAGGGAGGCACAGTAACTCCAGCCAATGCTTGTCCCATTTCTGATGGGGCTGCGGCTTGTCTCGTGATGACCGCGGATAAGGCGAAGGAGTTGGGACTGGAGCCCATGGCCTATATTCGGGGTTATGCCTATGCTGGCGTAGATCCGGCTATCATGGGCATCGGGCCGGCATACGCTGTGCCCAAGGCATTGAAGAAAGCAGGTCTGAAACTGACAGACATGGAGCTAATTGAACTGAACGAAGCTTTCGCCGCCCAAGTCCTGTCAGTGGGAAAAGAATTGGCCCAATATGGTTGGAATTGGGATAAGGTGAACGTCAATGGCGGGGCTATCGCCCTCGGTCACCCGGTCGGCTGCTCTGGAACGCGCATTGTGGTCACCTTGTTGTATGAAATGCAGAAACGCGGCTTGTCATTGGGTCTGGCCACAGAGTGCGTTGGTGGCGGGCAAGGTGCTGCCATTGTGCTAGAGAGGAAGTGAACAAAGAAGCCAAAACAGGGCGTTTCTCGTACGCACCTGGCTTTTTCAGAATAACTTGAAAGGAGGAGAGCCAATGTATATTTTTAAAGCTGCAGTGGTTGGGGCAGGTTTCATGGGTGCTGGCATTGCTCAAGTCATCACCTATTCTGGCCTGCCAGTGGTATTGAAAGATGTGGACCAGAAGATGCTGGATAAGGGTATGGAGCAATTGCGGAGCATCTATCAACGACGCGTGGACAGTGGTAAGATGAGTGCAGGCGAGATGCAGGAGAAAGTCAGCCTGGTAACCCCTACGCTCTCGTATGATGAATTCTCCGATGTAGACATCGTTATCGAGGCCGTGCCCGAGGTCATGAGCCTTAAGAAGAAGGTCTGGGCTGAGTTGGATGCGGTCTGTCCCGAACATACAATCTTTGCCTCGAATACCTCTGCCCTGTCCATTTCTGAGATGGGTGCCGCGACCAAACGGCCACAGAAGATGATCGGGATGCACTTTTTCAGCCCAGCGCATGTGATGAAACTGGTCGAGATCATCCCGGGACTGGATACCTCACAGGAAACGATTGACGATGTGGTCATGTTCACCGAGTCGCTGCGCAAGATCCCAGTGGTGGTGCAGGAGTGCCCTGGTTTTTTGGTAAATCGTCTGCTGATGCCCTATCTTGGTGAGGCTACGTTCGCGCTTCAGGAAGGAGCTGCGACAGCACGCGAGATTGACGAGACTATGGTTCAGTTTGGCTGGCCAATGGGGCCCTTTACTCTGATGGACATGTTGGGCATTGACGTGGTCTACCATACGGCCAGGTACCTGGGCGAGGAATACGGTGTAGAGATACCACCGCTATTCCAGATGATGTTCGAAGCTGGTCGGCTCGGGGAGAAAGCAGGCGCCGGCTTCTACGGATACGGAGACCAAACGGATGAACCAGTCAGGGCCATGATCAAGAAACTGCAGGATGAGGGCAAAGTACAGAAAGGCACTGAATTCAGTTGGCAGCGTCTGATGATGCCACTGATTAATGAAGCAGTGCAATGTGTGACCGAGAATATCGCTCCACCTGACAAGATCGACATGGCCATGATTGCCGGCACGGGCATGAAGTACGGCGAAGAGCGCATGGGACCTTTGCAGCTCGCGGATGTGTTGGGGCTAGATGTGGTGCTTTCCGAATTGCAGAGGCTACAGGAAAAGTTTGGCAATCGTTTCCGCCCAGCGCGTTTGCTCAAGACGAAAGTACGGGCCGGACATCTCGGCAAGAAAGTCGGCAAGGGGTTCTTCGAGTAT
The DNA here is from genome assembly GCA_014360905.1 of Chloroflexota bacterium. Classification (NCBI taxonomy): domain Bacteria; kingdom Bacillati; phylum Chloroflexota; species Chloroflexota bacterium. The sequence continues at coordinate 45,785 of JACIWW010000014.1, read as the reverse complement.
ACAACATAGCAGTGAGCGGAGAAGGGCATGCGATCGTTTCTCGTGCCCCTCCGCTCCTATCGCAATTCAAATCACTGAAGAAAGGAGTATGTCAAATGGCAGATCGCCAGTATGTCAAGGTTTCGGTAGAGGAGCGCATTGCTACCCTCACCATTGATCATCCTCCGGCGAATGCTTTCAATGAGCAGACCGTGAATGATCTGGCTAGTGCTTTCGAGGAGGTTTACAACAATCCCGAGGTCAAGGCCATCATTATTACGGGCGCCGGGCAGTTCGCCTTCGTGGCCGGGGCAGATATCAACGAGATCAAAGCACAAATCGATCTGGCCCGGGCAGGGCATGAAGTGAAGAGGGATTTGATAGTCAAGGGGCAGCAACTCTTCAACCGCATTGAGAAGAGCACCAAGCCCGTCATCGCTGCTATCAACGCCGTCTGCCTTGGCGGAGGCATGGAATTGGCCATGGCCTGCCACATGCGCATCGCATCCGATACGGCGCGCTTTGGCCAGCCAGAGGTCAACCTGGGGTTACTGCCCGCCTGGGGTGGGACAGCAAGGCTCCCGCGCCTAGTTGGCAGAGGCAAGGCAATCGAGTTGATTCTGACGGGCGATATGATCCCCGCTCAAGAAGCAGCACGCCTCGGCTTAGTGAACAAAGTAGTACCTGCCGGCCAGGTGGTCAAGACAGCCCAGGATTTGGCCAAAAAGATCATCTCCAAGAGCGGGCTGGCTACTGCGGCCATCTTGGAAGCCATTAACCATGGCATGGAGGTAAGCCTGCTTGAGGCCCTCAAGATGGAGGAGGAGAAGTTCGTAGCATTGTGCGCCACCCATGATGGCTACGAAGGAGTCACCGCATTCCTGGAAAAACGGCAACCCAGGTTCCAAGATAGATAAATTGATGTGTAACGAGTGACGAGCAACGAGTGATCCGCGTGCTTGCCCGCTGTTAGCGACTCTCTGCTGCACTCGTTCTCGTCACTCCTACTTGTCACTTATCATTCGCTACTAGATTATGATATGAGTCTAAATCTGACAACTGTGCTCGAGACTGGGGCTTTCAGCCGGCCTCAACATACTGCGCTCATTTCCAATGGCTACCGCATGAGCTACGGGCAGCTCAACGAAGCGGCGAATCGTTGTGCTGCTGGACTGGCACAGCTCGGGGTGCGTCCAGGGGATAAGGTAGCTATTATGCTACCAAATGTCCCTGAGTTCATCATAGCCTACTTCGGGGCATTGAAAACTGGTGGCTGTGTCGTCCCTTTGAACACCCTGTTCAAAGCGGCTGAAATTGCCTATCAGTTGGAAGATTCCGACGCGGTGGCGTTGATCGTAGAAGAAACATTGTTGCCAGAAGCTCAACAGGCGCTTAAGCGAGTAGAAGCCTGCCGCCATTTGATCGTTGTGGGCAAGCAGGCGCCGCCTGGCTGGAAACGCTTTGCCGATCTATTGGAGAGCGGCCAGCCTGACTTCGATACGGTCCAGACAAGGTCAGATGACACTGCGGTTATCCTGTACACCGCAGGAGCTATGGGATATCCCAGAGGTGCAGAACTAACCCACTTTAACATGTTCTATAACGCTGCGCTCACTGCGGATCGGCTGTGCAAGATCACTCCACAGGATATCTCACTGGCAGTGCTGCCCCTATTCCACGCCTTTGGGCAAACCTGTGTGATGAACGCCACATTGTATGCAGGTGGCACGCTCACTCTGCTGGCTCGCTTCGATACGGACAAGGTTTTGCAGACTATCCAGCGCGACCGTGTCACCCTACTGTTGGGTGTACCGACTATGTACTGGTATCTGCAACACTATCCGAGGGCTGAGAGATACGATTGGAGCTCATTGCGTCTCTGCTGCTCAGGTGGGGCAGCATTGCCGGTGGATTTGATGCGCGCATTTGGGGAGAGATACGGCTTGCCGATTTTCGAAGGCTATGGTCTATCAGAAACCTCGCCCGTCGCGTCGTTTAATCCCACGGATAAGCCCCCACGTCCTGGCTCTATCGGGCAACCCATCTATGGTGTACAGATGAGGATCGTGGATGAAAATGACCACGAAGTACCACCGGGTACAGTGGGGGAAATCGTGATCCGTGGACACAACGTAATGAAGGGCTATTACAAACGGCCAGGGCTGACCGCAGAAGCTATGCGCGGTGGGTGGTTTCATACCGGTGATCTGGGACGTAGGGATGAAGATGGTTACTTCCACATAGTAGGCCGAAAGAAGGATCTAATCAAGCGCGGTGGACTCAATATCTATCCCCGTGAAGTAGAGGACGTGCTGCTTGCTCACCCGGCGATCGCTGAGGTTGCTGTCGTTGGCATTCCCGATGAAGTCATGGGAGAGGAAATCAAGGCTTTTGTAGTGCTCGAGCCGGACGAAGCAGTAGATGCTGAGGAAATCATCGAATATGCACGCGGGCAGATGGCAGCATACAAATATCCGCGGTATATCGAATTCCGCACTGAGTTGCCCAAAGATGCTGCTGGCAAGGTCATCAAAAGGCAACTAAAAGAATAGTAAAGAATCGAATGAAGGAGGAAGCAATGGACTTTACGTTCCCCAAGGAGTATGAATTGCTCCGCCGTATGATCAGGGAATTTGCGGAGAAAGAGGTGGCGCCTCTCGCTGAAGAGATCGATCGTGATGAACGGGTTCCGTTCGAAATCATCAAGAAGGCAGCCAAGCTGGGACTTATGGGAGTTCCATTTCCGCAGAAATACGGTGGGGCAGGTGCAGGTGAGATTGGCTATTGCATTCTCATGGAGGAAATGAATAAGGTATGTGGCTCCACGGCGACCATTATTGGTGCGCACACCGGCATTGGGGCTATGGCCATCTATTTGGATGGCACTGAGGAGCAGAAGCAGAAGTACCTCGTCCCTCTGGCCCGCGGCGAAAAGATCGCGGCATTTGCCCTGACAGAACCCAATGCTGGTTCGGACGCCGCGGCGATTCAAACAAGAGCAATTCGTGATGGCAATTACTTCATCCTAAATGGCTCGAAACTGTGGATTACGAACGGAGACATTGCCGATGTCATTAGTGTCTTGGCAGTCACCGACCCAGCTTTGGGTGCAAGGGGTGGAGTGACAGCCTTTATCGTGGAGAAAGACTTCCCAGGGTTCAAAGTAGGACGCAGGGAAGAGAAAATGGGCATCCGCGGCTCCCCTACAGCGGAGTTGTTCTTCGAAGACTGCCGGGTCCCCGCGGAAAACGTATTGGGCCAGTTCGGTGCTGGATTCCTCACGTTTATGAAAACTCTGGATGTAGGTCGCATTAGCCTTGCCGCAGGATGTCTCGGAGCGGCACAGCAGGCGTTGAAAATGAGTATGGAATTTGCCAAGAGTCGCTATCAGTTTGGGGCGCCAATCGCGGCCAAGCAAGCTATTCAATGGATGATTGCGGATATGGCAATCGAGATAGAGGCGTTGCGTTCCCTGGTCTATCGTACAGCCTGGATGATGGATAGCGGAAATATGGGACGCGAATTCAGTACAATGGCAGCCATGTGCAAAGTTTTCGGTTCAGAGGTGGCCTGCCGCGCCGCTGATGTGGCCGTGCAGATTCACGGTGGAATGGGTTATATGAAGAAGTATCCCATTGAGCGCATGTACCGTGATGTACGCATCACGCGTATCTTTGAGGGAACCAACGAGATACAACGCGAGATCATTGCCCGCAACTTGTTCCGCAACATTGGACTGCGGCTCAGATAATTGCCTACGCCATTGATCACGGAGAGGGAGGAAAAGCTACCCATGAAGATTGTCGTATTGATTAAGCAGGTTCCGGACACTACTGAAGTCAAACTTGACCCCAGAACAGGCACCCTGATTCGCGAGGGCGTGCCTAGCATCATCAATCCCGAGGACAAAAATGCCCTTGAAGAGGCGCTAAAGTTAAAGGAGCAAATGGGAGGCCAGGTTATTGCTATCTCTATGGGGCCACCCCAGGCAGAGGATGCGCTGCGGGAAGCCCTGGCGATGGGTGTAGATGAGGCCATCCTGTTGACCGACCGCGCCTTTGCTGGTGCAGACACCTGGGCGACAGCAACCACTTTGGGACTCGCTTTGAAAAAGATTGGCGATTTCGATCTAGTATTGGCAGGGCGGCAGGCAATTGACGGCGATACAGCTCAAGTTGGACCACAAGTGGCTGAGTACCTCAAGATCCCACAGATCACTTACGTGCGCGAGTTAGTTATAGAAAACGGCAGGGTGAGGGTAAAAAGGGCGATTGAGGATGGCTATGAGGAAATCGAAGCCCAGTTGCCTGCGCTTTTGACTATCACGAAAGAAGCAAATTCGCCACGCTATCCACATGCGGGAGCGATTATGACTGCCTATCGTGAGCGAAAAGTGACCTTCTGGGGCGTGAAGGATGTGGACGCAAACCCAGAGCAGGTTGGTCTGCAGGGTTCCCCGACTCAAGTGAAACGGAGTTTCTCTCCACCGCCGAAGGAACCAGGGCAGATCATCAAGAGTGGGCCCTCGGAGGCAGCCAAAGAATTGGTAGCGATACTTCGCCAGAAGAATATCATTTAGCTAGCCCTGCCACCTTGTAGGTGAAGGGCAATTACTCTAAGAGGTACGATGAAAAAGATTTACATATCGGCTGACATGGAAGGCGTGTCAGGTGTTGTGAATTTTGCTCAGACCAGTAGCAAGGAAAAGGAATATGAGCGTGCCTGCAACTTGATGGCCGATGAAGTCAATGCGGCTATCGAGGGAGCTCTGGCGGCAGGAGTGACTGAGGTCTTGGTCAACGACGCGCATGGGTCAATGCGCAATATCTTGCACGAGAAACTGAATCCAGTTGCCCAATTGATCAGTGGCTCGCCCAAGCCACTCTCAATGATGCAAGGAGTGGATGAAGGTTGCGACGCTGCTTTCTTCATTGGCTACCACGCCCAGGCAGGTGCCATGTATGGGGTGTTAAACCACGTGTACAGTGGGCGAGTGCACAGTGTGGCGCTGAATGGCAGGCTAGTTGGGGAGCTTGGGCTTAATGCTGCTTTAGCAGGCCATTTTGGCGTCCCTGTAATCCTGGTAACTGGTGACGAGTCACTGGTTGAAGAAGCACGCTCGCTTTTGGGGGACATTGAGACGGTAGCGGTCAAGCGTGCCTACGGAATGCGCGCTGCACGCTGCTTGGCTCCGAGCAGGGTACATAACTTGATTAAGGAAGCGGCGAGGCGGGCAGTGCAAAAAGGCGGCCTTCCCTTTGTCGTCTCGCCCCCGCTTACCCTGACCGTGAGTTTTCAGCAGAGCGTTCATGCTGAAATGGCAGAGCTGATACCTGGCAGCCGTCGCTTGGATGGCCGTACTGTTGAGTTTATACATGATGACATGCCTACGCTCTACCGTGCTTGGCGAGCTATGGTAGGACTAGCCGCCTTGGTTGATGAGTAAATCCTATGCTGCGACATCTTTCGAGTGGGCTGCATGGCACAGGCTAACAAGCATTATTGGCTGCCATACTTGGTGCTGGCACTGGGAGTATTGGCAGTTTCCTGCGGGGCTATCCTTATCCGTCTCGTGGCTGCTCCAGCCTTGGTCACAGAAGCGTATCGCTTGACACGGGCATCTATTATCCTGACGCCTTTCGCCTTGTGGCAAAACCGTGAAGAACTGCTGTGTCTCATTAGAGGGGGCCTATGGCTCATCATAGCAGCCGGAGTGTTTCTGGGATCGCACTTCAAGGTGATAGGGGGCGTGGTGTGAGAGAGCTCAGGTTGCAATACGCACTATTTGACCTGGATGACACTCTATATCCCAAGAGGATAGGAGTGATGGAGATGGTGAGCCAACGCATCAACGAATACATGGCTACACGCCTGGGCATGGATGATGCGCTAATCAACAGTCTTCGGCCGCGCTACTGGCGCGAATACGGCTCGACAATGCGCGGCCTCGTAGTAGAATTTCAGATCGATCCAGAAGATTATCTCGTCTATGTCCATGATTTCTCAGTAGAGGAATTTCTGGCACCAAACGAGGAGTTGAATCGAGTACTAGCCTGTTTGCCATGGCGCAAGGTGATCTTCACCAATTCGCCCAAGGAGCACGCACAGCAAGTTTTGAAAGCCTTGGGAGTAGCGCATCATTTTGAGCGCATATTTGACATCAAAGATAGCGGGTATATTGGCAAGCCGCATCTTTCCACCTATCAAAGCCTGCTCGATGCGCTTGGAGTCCGGGCTGAGGAATGCATTGTGTTCGATGATTCCTTGCCCAATCTACGCGTAGCGTCAGAGTTGGGTATGGTTACCGTGTTTGTGGGATCTGCACAGGAGGTGAATGGTGTGGATTGGGCCATAACCCGTATTGAGGAGAGCCTCGCCGTGGCCCGCCAGATCATGCTGCGGGAGACGGAAGTAGCATAGGAAACAGGACAGCGACCATGTTTCATTCGTTAGAGCAGATACAGGGCGATGAAGCCCGGGATAAAGATTATGGAGGAAAAAGCCATGACTGACAGCGTTGTCAATTGGGATGGCAAATGGACTACAGATTGGGAAGGAGCCCTTGCTAAACGCACGGAGCGCATGACCAGTTCCATCATCCGTGAGACGTTGAAACTGATGTCCACACCGGGGATCATTTCCCTTGGAGGAGGCATGCCGGCGCCAGAGTTGTTCCCCATCCGGGAATTTCAGGAGGCCTGTCGTTATATCCTCGAACACGAAGGGGCACAGGCCTTGCAGTACAGCGTGACGGAGGGGTATCCTCCCCTGAAGAGGTATCTGGTAGCCAAGATGCAGAAGTATGGCGTCCCTGCTGAAGAAGAGAACATTTTGATCGTGAATGGCTCACAGCAGGCCCTTGATCTGATTGGCAAGGTCTTTCTCAATCCGGGCGATACGATTCTCACGGACCGTCCCACCTATCTAGGGGCAATCCAAGCCTGGAGCTCATATGAGGCGCGTTTCGTAACCGTTCCATTGGATGATGACGGGACGCAGGTTGATCTGATAGAAGACATACTGAAACGGGAGCGAGTCAAATTTATTTATTCGCTGCCTAATTTCCACAACCCGGCTGGCGTGACGCTCTCTTTGGAGCGTCGGCACAGACTAGTGGAACTGGCTGCGCGGCATGGCGTGTTCATCGTTGAGGACGACCCTTATGGCGAATTGCGTTTCGAGGGGGAGGATCTCACCCCCATCATCGTCCTGCACAAGGAAAACACTATCTATTTGAGCACTTTTTCCAAGACCCTCGCGCCAGGCATCCGTCTAGGATGGATTGTGGCCCCAGCTAGAGTACTGGGCAGGCTGGTGCAGGCCAAGCAGGCAGCCGACTTGCACACCAGCATTTTTGACCAGATGATCGCCAATGACATCTGCCAACGGGGCTTCTTGCGACAGCATGTCAAAAACATCCGGAATCTGTACAGAGAACGCTGTGCGGTTATGCTTTCCGCTATGGAGAAGTATTTCCCGCCTGGTGTGCGTTGGACTCGGCCTCAAGGGGGTCTTTTCCTGTGGGTGATGCTGCCTGAAGGCACGAATTCGATGGAGTTATTAAAGGCTGCACTGGAGGAGAAGGTTGCTTTTATACCAGGCACTGCTTTCTATCCGGATGGAGTGAGCGGGCAAAACACACTGCGCTTGACCTTTTCAACCGCTAGCCCAGAGATGATTGAGGAGGGTATTAAGAGGTTAGGGAAAGCAATTGAGAGACAACTTGCCCTATGTGCGAAGGCATAAGCGCACAACGCAGGCTCATTTCGCGCATCTGCAAGGGAATCCCTTGTTTGGCTCAGTTCAAAGGTACGAAGAATACGTGAGAACGATGTAGCTGACAGCAATCTACATTATTGAAGGAGGGCAACACATGGAGTTAAAAGTAGATCTAGAAAAGTGTACAGGGTGCGGTAACTGCGTCTTTGCCTGTCCCTTTGGGGCGATAGAAGTGGTAAACGGGAAAGCCAAGGTCTACGAGAGTTGTGTGGATTGTGGTGCGTGCGTGGACCAGTGCCCCGAAGGAGCGCTGTTCATCGGCGTACGAGTAGCTGGCGAGGTTAGGGTTCAAGAATATCGCAACGTGTGGGTATTTGCCGAGCAGCGGGAAGGCGTGCTGACCAAAGTAGCGCACCAGTTGATGGGCAAGGCGCGTGAGTTAGCAGATACGCTGGGGGCTAAAGCGGAAGCGGTTCTGCTTGGCTATAACGTGGAGCATCTGGCACAGGAACTCATAGCCGATGGTGCGGACACAGTCTATCTAGCTGACGACCCTCTGTTGGAGCACTATCGTACGGATGCCTATGCCAAGGTGCTGGCGGATTTGATCCAGAGCAAGAAGCCTGAGATCGTGCTCTTCGGTGCGACGACGGTTGGCCGGGATCTAGCACCGCGTATCTCACAGCGCATTTACACTGGTTTGACCGCTGATTGCACGGGGCTGGATATTGACGAAAGCGAGCGTCTCCTCCTGCAGACTCGCCCTGCTTTCGGTGGCAATATCATGGCGACCATTGTTTGTCCACGCCATAGGCCCCAGATGGCCACTGTGCGTCCGGGCGTTATGCGTGCGCCACAGCCTGATCCATCGCGACAGGGTGAGATCGAGCGTTTCCCAGTGAACATCGGCGAGGAAGATTTAAACATCAACATCCTGCGGGTGGTTAAGGAGGCACGACGCCGCGTCAACCTGGAGGACGCCAAGATCATCGTGTCCGGTGGACGTGGTTTGGGAGGTCCTGAAGGTTTCAAACTCATCGAGGAGTTGGCTGAAGCTCTAGGCGGAGAGGTCGGTGCTTCACGCGCTGCCGTAGATGCTGGCTGGATTGACCACGATCATCAGGTGGGACAGACAGGGAAAACCGTACACCCTGATCTCTATATAGCTTGTGGTATCTCCGGAGCAATACAGCACCAGGCGGGGATGAAGGAGTCCAAGTTTATTGTCGCCATCAACAAGGACCCCGCCGCCCCAATTTTCCAGATCGCTGACGTGGGCATTGTGGGCGATCTGTACAAGGTGATCCCAGAAATCATCAAGCAACTGAAAGCCGTGGGAGCTGGAAGCAAGATATAGAAAAACGTTCTTTGCGTCCCTCTCACTTGTATGCAGAGGGGAGGGATAAGAGCGTGAGTGAGAAAAGGGCTTTCTCCCCAAACGTGTAAAAGCAGCCGAATAGCAGGGCATGTCCCTCATGAAGATGAGAGTGTTTCGCAAGGAACTTGCCCTGCTATTTGCAAGATGAAGCTAAAGGAGTGCTAGGAAGATAAACTGTGACAAAGCCGCGCATTGTCGAATCCGAAGTCCGCGTGCGCTATGCTGAAACGGATGCAGAAGGCGTGGTTTACTACGCCAACTACTTTATTTACATGGAAGTAGGACGCGTTAACTACTTACGAGCCTTGGGTCTGGATCGCCGCATCTGGCAGCAAAGCGGACTAGGTCTTGTCATTGTGGAGGCATCCTGTCGTTACCATGCCCCGGCATATTTTGACGACCGCTTGATTATCCACACTTGGGTAGAAGAAGTGCGTCGCTCCAGTTTCGCACTGGCATATGAGATTGCGAACGCTGAAGATGGACGGTTGCTAGCCAATGGGCGCACGGTGCAAGTACTGGTTGAGCTGCGCGATCTGAGACCGATTCGGTTGCCACTCGAAGTACGCGAAGCCCTATGCGCTGCATTAGGTCGACAAGATGAACAATGACATGATGGCTGCATAGGAGGCGCTCCATGCTTGAGGTGAGGGAATATGCCCCGGTGGTTTTATTTCGCGCCGCTCGCAGCGTCTTAGGGCACGCTTTTTATCACACGGCAGCTTACTGGATAGACGGTCTGCTAGTTGATACTACCTGCGCCTATACTGCCCGAGAATTGCTGGACGCTCTATCCACACGGGGTCTTGCTGTGGAGCAAATTGTCAATACCCATTGCCATGAGGATCATATCGGGGGCAATGGGCTGTTACAGCAGGCCTATGGCATTCCTGTCTTGGCGCATCCCTTGACTTTGCCCATTTTGGCCAATCCCAAGTTACAATATCTACAACCCTATCGCCGATTTTTCTGGGGAAGGCCGCAACCCTCTCAGGGCCAGCCTCTGGGCGAATGGGTGGAGACAGCGCATTGCCGTTTTCAAGTGCTTCACACACCAGGGCACAGCCCGGACCATGTCTGCCTCTATGAACCCAATTTGGGGTGGCTCTTTACCGGCGATGCGTATATTGGTGGCCGAGATCGTGCTGCCAGGCCTGACTATGATATCTATGAAGTGATTGCTTCGCTCAAAAGGCTTGCAGCGTTGGAATTGACCGCGCTGTTCCCGGGGAGCGGCTCAGTCCGAGTGAATAATCCTGTTGCTGAGATCCAGCAGAAAATCACCTATTTGGAGGAATTGGGGGCAAAAGTGCAAGCACTATACCGGCAAGGGTATAGCGTCCAGGAGATCCAGAGACGCTTGCTGGGAGGTATGCCAAGCATCACGTACCTCACGCAGGGGCATTTCCGCAGGTCGTATCTCATCCAAGCCTATCTGCGTGGGTCCTCAGCAAAGGGAAGCAGGGGCATATGACTGTTGGGATTGTGCGGGCCACGCTAAACGACATAGACCAGAGCATGGCTGAATTGCTTCGCTTAATTGGCTACCGCCCTCAACGCGAGGCATTATTTATCAAACCCAACGTTCCTGATTCAGGGTCGCCAGGACAAGGGTTGTACACCGATCCCGCTGTCGTTGATGCTTTCTTGAAGTTGTTTCCAGGTAGACCCGTGGTCATTGGCGAAGGAGGTATTGTCGGTCGCGATGCCGAGATTGCTTTGCGCAAGAATGGATACGCATCCGTAGCTGAGCGCTATGGAGCTACGCTGGTCAATCTGGAACACGCAGAGCGATTTAGTATCCCTTGGCCTCATGGCCTGCTCAAATTGCCAAACTACTTGCTGACTCACGAGTACATCAATATTGCCAAGATGAAGACGCACGTCCAGACTGGTGTGACATTGGGCATGAAGAACCAGAAGGGCTTGCTTACTTCTGCCGACAAGCGCCGCTTCCACCGCCTTGGCCTAAACGCATGCATTCGGGCTTTAGCGGATATCGCGCAACCTGCGCTGACGATTGTGGATGGCATTGTAGCCCTAGAGGGCAATGGGCCATGGCGGTACGGACGACCAGTGGCAATGAACGTGCTGGTAGCCGGTACGGATCTCATTGAGGTGGACAATGTCTGCCGGCAATTGATGGGCTTTCCTCCGGAACATGCGCCACACGTCCCATTTCTTCCGACAGTGGAAACGGTGGGTGTGAGCATTGCAGAAGCCCAGAGGACTTTTGCCTTTGATTATAAGGGCTATTTCGTATACAAAAATGTTTACGAGCATATCAACGACTCGTGCAGTGGCTGCAATTGGGTATTGTATTATGCCTTCAAGGCAATGAAGAGCAGCCGTTGGCGTCGGATCAAGTTCTTATACCGTGGGGTGTGGCGACGTTTGGATATTGTGATGGGTCACGCCAGCCAGTTGCCGTCAGGGCACGGCAAGGTCATTTGCATGGGCGATTGTGCGCGCCAGTTTGCCGAGGAGCATGGGTTACCTTTGGCATGTGGCTGTCCGCCTACTGTGGAAGATGTGCTCAAGCTGCTCTAGAATATGGATGATGCCTTATGGCTCAGGATGTGTGCATTCATTTGGTGGAACCCTCGCTGAGTAACCAAGTCGACTGGGATTTGGTGAACTTCTTGATGCACCCGTGTAAGGAGTGGCAGGTGCGTTATCCTACCAAGCGAGCTTTTGGTTACTTGTGCACCTATGCTCCAGTTGAGCTGTTGCATGCGGCGGGGTTTGTGCCAGTGCGTTTGCTGCAGGGGTCTGGGCCAGTGGCGCTAGCCAATGCGCACCTGCCATCCTTTTCCTGCGCACTAGTTCGGATGGTAACGGAGCGGTTGCTAAGTGGAGAACTTGATTGCCTCTTTGGGCTTTTATTGGTGCACACTTGCGACACGATGCAATGTGTCACCGACATCTGGCGCATGGCAAGTCCACGGTTCAAGGTAATCCATTTCTCTTTGCCCACTGTGCTGAGCAACCCTGGTGCACGGGACTATTGGCTAAAAGAACTGCACCGTTTGGCAGCTGTTTTGGGGTCAGAATGTGGTTCACCAATAACAGAAAATGCACTGCGCGACAGTATTGCCTTGTATAATGAGCAGCGCCGCCTTATGGCCGCGCTCTATCAACAGCGGTGGGCTTTCACAGTGGATCAATTTTGGTCTCTCACCCTAGCAGGTATGGTAATGCCTGTGGAGGAGTACAATATCTTGTTGCACTCGTTTTTGAGGGGAGTAAGGGAAGAGAAGGGCGCCAGCCCTAAGAGGCCGACGGTGATTCTGGTTGGCGCTATCCTCGATGACCCCACCGTTCCCCAGTTGATCGACGAACTGGGCGGGCAGTTGGTATGGGACGATTTGTGCACTGGCAGCCGTTATTTTGATGTGCTGGTTGACGAAGCGAAAGAGCCATTTGAATCGCTGACGGAGCGTTATTTACGGCGTGTGCCCTGCCCGGCCAAGCACGATGACACAAATTCCCGTGCCAGACGTCTACTAGACTTAGTGCACAGTACAGGAGCCCAGGGCGTAATCCTTGCGTTGCCCAAATTCTGCGAACCCCATGCTTTCGACTACGTATTGCTCTCCAAAGCGCTCACAGGTGCCGGAGTGCCGCATTTGCTGATTGAAACCGACCTCACTATGCCCAGTGGTCAGTTGCGCACCCGCATCCAAGCATTCATCGAAATGTTGCGCAGTGCCTAAGAACGACTAGTTCTTCGTGACAAGGTCGGGGAATGGCTGAGAAAAGGTACAAGAAACTGAAGACAGCGGCGGAGCTACAGCGCCTTATGCAGTGGCACTATACTAGGATGCGTCTCCCGCGGCTGGGCAGGCCCTTGGCCTGGGTGACAAGTGGTGCGCCAGTGGAGATCTTGCGCGCTATGGGCGTGATGGTGGCGTATCCGGAGAACTATGGCGCTCTTTGCGGTGCACGCCGGGAAGCGGTTCCTCTGTGTGAAGCAGCGGAGGCGCAAGGATACTCGCCTGATCTCTGCTCTTATGCGCGCACCAGTTTAGGCTCTATGTTTCAAAGCGAACGCGCGCCGATGGGAGGACTGCCACGGCCGGATTTGCTCATTGCCTGCAACAATATCTGTGGCACTGTAATCAAGTGGTATGAAGCAGTTTCCGCGCATTACCAGGTGCCGCTTTTTATCCTCGACACCCCTTTTATCCACGATGGTTTTGAGCCACAGATGCTGTCCTATATAGTTACTCAACTGGAAGAGATGATCCGCTTTGTGGAGAGGACGACCAGACGCCGATTGGGCAACCAGCGTTTGGAGAGGACTGCCCGCTTGGCGAACGAAACAGTGCGGCTATGGAGCGAGATACGTACTTTGTGCAAAGCACGGCCTTCGCCACTGAATGCGCCTGATTTATTTGTGAACATGGCTCCGATTGTTGTCTTGCGGGGTACCGAAGAAGCAGTGCGCTTTTACCGTCATCTCAAGGCTGAGGTAGAGATGCGCGTGAAGAACGGTGTAGGAGCTATTCCAGAGGAGAAGTATCGACTGCTTTGGGATAATATTGCTGTCTGGCATCACCTCTATCGCTTTTATAACTACTTCGTTGATCACGGTGCATGCTTTGTGGTGGACACATACACGGGTGGTTGGTCACAGACAATTCCTGAAGAAACAATGGGAATAATGGAAGGCATTGCCATAGCCTATGCTACTGTGTTCCTCAATCAAAGCCTGGAGTATCGGAGCCGATTGATGGAGCAGTTGATTCAAGAGTACAACGTAGATGGGTTTGTGATGCACTGCAATCGCAGTTGCAAACCATATTCCCTGGGACAGTACGCTATCAAGCGCCTTGTTACCGCACGCACTGGCACGCCAGGCTTGATCATCGAATCTGATATGTGCGATACGCGGGCTTTTGCCGCCGAAGCGGTGAGGACAAGAATTCAGGCTTTCATGGAAACTTTAGCAGAGAGAAAATGACCAGACCATGTTTTTTAGGTGTGGATATTGGATCGCTTACGGTCAAGGCTGTGCTGCTTGACGCTGACCAACATGTGCTGGCGAAGAGAATAATGCCCGCTGGCTACGGTGGCCAGGAAGCGGCTGAAGCGCTGGTCGCACGATTGTTGACCGAACATAGTCTGACGCTCGCTGAGATCGCCTATACCGTGGTCACTGGCTATGGACGCGTGCGCTTTACGGCAGCAGATGAAGAGGTCTCTGAGATTTCATGTCATGCTCGGGGGGCTTTTCACTTGTGCCCTGCTGTGCGCACGGTGATTGACATTGGAGGACAGGATAGCAAAGCAATCCGCTTGGATGCGCAAGGGAGAGTGGTTGATTTTGCTATGAATGACAAATGTGCGGCAGGCACCGGCCGTTTCTTGGAAGTGATGGCAGCAGCCTTGGATGTGCCCATCGAGCAGTTTGGATCCTTTGCACTTCAATCCGAGCATCCGTTAGTCATTAGTAGCACTTGTACGGTCTTCGCTGAATCAGAGGCGATTTCCCATATAGCGCGTGGGGCAGCCAAACAGGACGTCGCGGCAGGATTGCATCAAGCGATTGCCAGCCGGGTGCTGGGATTAGCAGTACGGGTTGGCCTCGAAGCGGAAGTCATGCTTACTGGAGGAGTAGCACTCAACGTTGGGGTAGTAACGGCGTTGGCCAGGCAATCTGCCTACTCTATCAGTGTGCCCTCCGATCCGCAGACAGTGGGTGCTCTGGGAGCAGCACTTTATGCATGGCACAAGGCAAGGCGGTGAGAGAAGCAAGCATAGAAGTAATAAAAATCTGGGAGCGGCACAGGCTACATTGCTAAGCACGAGGAGAGCCGACGACGACCGCTGTCAGGTTCATAATTCCTGCTAGGGCAGGGTCAATATTTCTGGATCTCCATCTGTGACAGCGATAGTGTGCTCGAAGTGAGCGCAGAGGCTATGATCCTTAGTGGCTACGGTCCACGCGTCGCCTTTGACGTAAACTTCAGGTTGTCCGGCGATGATCATTGGTTCGAGTGCATAGGTCATGCCGGCACGCAGTGGGATACCGCTACCTGGCTTGCCCCAGTTGGGAATTTGCGGATCTTCGTGCATCTCACGTCCCACACCATGACCCGTGTACTCGCGCACCACGTTGTAGCCATGGCGCTCGGCATGTTCCTGGATCGCTGCGGATACATCCCCCAGGCGCTTGCCCACTCGCGAGGTCTCAATGGCTTTGTACAGTGCCTCTTCCGTGACACGGAGTAAACGCGCTGCTTCGGCAGAAATGCATCCCACGCCCACAGTTACCGCCGCGTCTCCCACAAAGCCATTGTAGATGCAGCCACAATCCAGGCTGATGATGTCACCTTCCTTCAACACCCGCCGGCCAGGGATGCCATGCACCAATTCATCGTTGATGCTGGCCGTGATAACAGCCGGATAGGGGCGATTGGCATAATTGGGATTGGGGTAACCCAAAAATGCAGGAATCGCATGATGTGCACGAAAAATGTCCCTGGCAATGGCATCTAGTTCAGCCGTGGTAATGCCCGGCCGCACTGCTTTGCACATCGCTTCCAGTGCCTTGGCTGTAATCCGCCCTGCCTCGCGCATCACCGCAATTTCTTCGCGGGTCTTGATGATGATAGCCACAGTTCACGCTCCCGTCAATTTGCGCCGTAGGCGTTTGTGGTGAGCGCTTTCCTGCCGAGAACGTACTCAAGCGCTCACTACGAACGGTTTTCCTGTGATATTAGCTAGCGTTGGATATTGTAGAATGCATCTAGGCCGGGATAGATGGCGGTGTCCGCAAGCTCCTCCTCGATGCGCAGCAACCGGTTGTACTTCGCCACACGTTCTGAGCGACAGGGTGCTCCGGTCTTGATCTGCCCGGTGTTCAGAGCCACGGCCAAGTCAGCAATAGTCGTATCTTCTGTTTCGCCACTGCGGTGGGAAATCACCGCTGTCCATGCGGCGCATTTGGCCATTTCTACGGCAGCGATGGTCTCGGTGAGCGTGCCAATTTGGTTCAATTTGATCAAAATAGAGTTGGCTGCCCTACGCTCGATGCCTATGGCCAAACGCTCAACATTCGTCACCAGTAGGTCATCGCCCATGATTTGCACGCGGTCGCCAAGGCGCTGGCAGAGCAGTTGCCAGTTTTCCCAGTCATCCTGTGCCAGGCCGTCCTCGATGGAGATAATGGGGTATTTAGCCACCCAGTCTGCGTAGAAATCTACCATCTCTGCACCACTGAGCTTGCGACCCTCTTTCTTCAGCACATACATGCCACCCTGATATAGTTCGCTGGCGGCGGGGTCTAAGGCGATGTAGATGTCCTTGCCTGCCTTAAAGCCTGCCCTTTTAATCGCCTCTAGGATGAGTTCAATTGCCTCGTGATTGGCACTGAGCGATGGTGCAAAACCGCCCTCATCCCCGACATTGGTATTATATTTTTTGCCTTGCAGCACTTTTTTCAATTGATGATATACCTCACTGCTCCAGCGCAGAGCCTCGCTAAAAGATGGGGCGCCCGCAGGCACAATCATGAACTCCTGCAGATCGGTGCTATCCTCAGCGTGTTTGCCACCATTGAGGATGTTCATCATCGGCACGGGCATCACCCTGGCAGCGACTCCTCCCAGGTAGCGGTAGAGAGGCAAGTCTAGCGCTGCTGCGGCAGCCTTGGCCACAGCCAGGGACACGCCGAGGATGGCATTGGCCCCCAGGTTGCTCTTGTTGGGCGTGCCATCCAATCCGCACATGAACTGGTCAATGCCCACCTGATCCAGAGCATCCCAGCCAGCCAGCTCGATGGCGAGGGTCTCGTTCACATTCTGTATTGCCTTGAGCACGCCTTTGCCACTAAAGCGCGACTTGTCTCCATCGCGCAGTTCCAAGGCTTCGTGCATGCCGGTGGAGGCTCCAGAAGGAACCGCAGCACGCCCTACCGCTCCCCCAGACAGAGTTACCTCGACTTCGACAGTCGGATTGCCACGTGAATCCAGGATTTCACGGGCCATGATATCCTCAATGAAAGTTGTCATCGTATCACCTCCAGGGAAAGGCTTTGGGGATCTCCCAACGCCAGCATTTTTCAGGCCTTATGCAGGCCTAAATCCTTGTAGAAACGAGCGAAATCAAAGCGCTCTGCAAGCATATTCTCAAAGCGCGCGATCTTCTTCTCCTGATGAAAGCGCGTCTTGCCAAAAGCCTGTTCAGCCAACTGCACCGTGGTCATGGTATCATGCTTTACCATCATAATGGCTACGCCAGCCTCCTCCGCACGGTTAACGATCAAGGGATTAGGGCGAAGGTTGCCGGTCAGGATCAGACACTTGGTGGAGGTTTCCAGAGCTGCCAGTTGAATATCGGGGCGGTCACCACCGGTGATAACGGCTTTGTTCAACTTGCGGCGGAAGTAGGTCAATGCCGCATCCACGCTCATGGCACCAACCATGAGGTTTTCTACCAATTCATTCATTAGGTCTGGGCGGCAGATGATCTCACCCTGCACGGCCTCTGCCAATTCTCCGATGGAGACGGAGGCAAAAATGCGCTCCATAGGCAGTACGCCATAGATTGGTATGCCACGCTTCTCCAGAAATGGGACGACAAGTTCTTGGACAAAGTCCAATCGCTGACGGTCTACGCCATTGAGCACCGCACCCAGCATCTTGTCTCCAAGCCACAGCTTGTCTGTCAGTAGGTCATCCACGATGATTACTGTGGAGACGTCGTATTTCGCTACCACCAGCACTTTTGCTTGCGTCATTTCTGCAATTTTGTCAGCGGAGAGACCCACGCCCAGGCCTTGGCTGCACCTAGTGCCGCCTTCCAAAATCATGATGTCTTTGCCTTTGGATACCTCAGCAAAGGCGTCCATGACTATTCTCGAATAGTCTGGGGCTTCGCCACGCAGCACTGCTTCTATCGCAGGGGCATCCAAGCACACTGGCCAAATCGCTTGCACAGGGTCCATGAGCTTCAGTGTCTGGCGCATTTGATTCGCCTCCTCATCAACCACGCATTCTCCGATGCTCGTTTTGGTAGTCACTAGTGGCTTCAGGTAACCGATGCGATAACCATTTCTTTGGAATTGTTTCCCCAGACCAACGCATAGGGCACTTTTCCCCGCATAGGGAGTTGTCGAGGTGATGTACAATGTGATCATTCTTTGCTCTCCTTTTCTTTCAAGACGAATCTCATGTCCACAGCAACTGCACCTTTTCCTGCTTCGTGGACCATCAAGGGATTGATATCCATCTCTACAATTTCTGGAAAGTCTGTTACCAACTGCGACACGCGCAGAATCGCATCCACAATGGCATCCAAATCGGAAGGCTTTTCGCCGCGCACGCCGCGCAGCAGGTGATAAGATCGAATGTCATCAATCATTTCGATCGCTTCCTGGCGCGAAATAGGAGCGATGCGAAAAGTGACATCCTTCAGCACTTCGACATAGATCCCACCTAGACCAAACATCAGCAGCGGACCGAACTGTGGGTCACGGTTGACGCCGATAATTACTTCCTTGCCCTTTGGTACCATCTCCTGTACGAGCACCCCCCATATCTGTGCCTCGGGCATATAACGCTGGGCGCGGAAAATGAGCAGGTCAAAGAGGTCGCGTACCTGCTCTGCATTAGTCACATTCAGGCGCACGCCGCCGATATCCGATTTGTGCAGAATATCTGGTGAAGCTATTTTCATCACTACCGGGTAACCAATGGTGCTAGCAGCTTCCACTGCTTCTTCCACAGTTCTGGCCAGTATGGAGCGGGGAATGCGCAGGCCATATGCTTCCATGATCTCCCGGGATTCCGCATCGCCCAGCGCGACTCGGCCTTCGTTGCGTGCTCGTGCAAAGATTTGCTTCACGCGTTCGTGGTCTACAACAAACCGCTCGTACTGTGGAGCAGGTCGCTGGCGCCATTCGCTAAAGGTAGCCATGGCGCGTAGAGCGCCTACTGCCCGCTCTGGAAAGGAGTAGTTGGGAATGTTGTAGCGATTGAGGATCCTGATGCCAGGGCCGACTTTTTCTTCGCCCATGAAACAGGCCAGCACCGGTTTGCCATGCATCGCAGCCAGGCGACCGACAACTTCAGCCGTCTCTTCGATTTGGGTGTACACCTGAGGGGTCAGGATGACCAGAACGCCATGGACGTTTTCGTCTTGCAGCACCGCTTTCAGCGCGTGCTCATAGCGATCGGCTAATGCATCACCAATGACATCAACCGGGTTGTACACATTGGCAGCAGCGGGAAGGCCCTGCCTGAGGGTCTCGATCGTCTCTGGCTGCAATGTAGCCAGTTTCATGCCACTGCTTTCCAGAGCATCTGTAGCCATGATGCCGGGGCCACCAGCGTTGGTGACAATGGCGATGCTCCTGCCTTTAAGTTGCGGCTGATAGGCAAAAGCCAGCGAGTAATCGAACAACTGCTCTATCGAACTTGCGCGAAGGACGCCTGTTTGGTCAAAAGCAGCCTGGTAAGCCCGCTCCGAGCCAGCTAGTGAACCGGTGTGCGAAGAAACGGCTCGCGAGCCAGCAGCAGTGTTGCCGGACTTGACAGCAATGACTGGTGTACGTTGTGTAACCTGACGTGCTACCTTCATGAATTTCTGCCCATCGCTCAAGCCTTCCATATAGACGATGATTACACGCGAATATTCATCATCCTTCCAGGTTTGCAGCAGATCCACTTCGTTCACGTCGGCTTTGTTGCCCAGGCTCACAAAGTAGGAGAAGCCAATTTCTTTGGCCAAAGCCCAGTCCAGGATGGCGGTGCACAATGCGCCAGATTGCGACATGAAAGCGATGCTCCCCTTCGGGGGCATGCCAGCAGCGAAGGAAGCGTTGAGCGGAGTGTGCGTGCTGATGATGCCCAGGCAGTTCGGGCCGACAACGCGAATCCCGTACTGCTTGGCGATATCCAATACCTGGTGCTCTAGTTTGATGCCGTCCGTTCCTGCCTCGCGAAAGCCGGCGCTGATAATGATGGCTCCCTGGACGCCCTTTCTGCCGCATTCTTCCATGACCTGCGGCACGAACTTGTTAGGCACAACGATTACCACCAGCTCAACTGGTCCGGGGACATCCAGAATGGAAGGATAGCATTTGAGACCAAGGATTTCATCCGCCTTAGGGTTAATGGGATAAACCTGACCGGTGTAGCCGTATTTCAAGATATTGCTCAACACGCCGTATCCCAATTTGCCGGGCTCACGCGCGGCGCCAATAACCGCTACAGACTGCGGGGTAAAGAAAGCTTTCAACATCGTGATGCGCTCCGATTTATCTGAACGTAGTAGAATCTAACTCGCGCTATCATAATGCATTTTAGACGAAAGCGCAAACAATCAGGTTGTTGGTTTCTCTCGAGCTCGAATTGGTTCTGGAACAAATGCTGACGATAGCCTAGGGCTGAGTTGTTGACGCAAAGGGAAAATGCAGATATGATTTTATTCAAATAATGCCAAGGGTGAAGAATATGAGGAGCGAGCCTGGCCAGAGCAAAAGGAAAAGGGCTCTGCGTAAGAGAACGATCGGGCGCACTGCGAGTTACCTAAAACTGATGCTAGTGGTCATTGCAGTTGCCGTCGTCGTGGTAGCCATCTACAATGTCTGGCACAAGGAGGTACCAACCCTAAACACTGTGACACCTGTTCCTAGTGCTATTGGAACACGAGCAATGGTTATGCCCTCACCGACTCCCAAACCTACCTTGACACCGATTATATTACCAACCGGCACAACCACCAAGCCGAAGCATGTAGGCATTTTGGCAGGGCATTCTGGGCCGCAGAACGATCCCGGGGCGGTTTGCCCTAATGGATTGCGCGAGGTGGACATCAACCTGGCTGTGGCTGAAAGGGTTGTGTCCCTCTTGAGGAAGAGGGGGCATGAAGTTGACTTGCTCGAGGAATTCGATGAAAGGCTCAAGGGCTACCGCGCAGATGCTTTTCTGTCCATCCATTCTGACTCCTGCGACATACCAGAAGCCACAGGCTTCAAGGTGGCACGTGTTTCACACAGCGCTATCCCAGATATAGAAGATCAGTTGGTGGAATGCCTTTATCGGGAGTATGAACGCATTACAGGGTTACACCGCCACGATTTCAGCATTACCCCAGACATGCACGAATATCATGCTTTTATGGAGATTGCCCCAGACACACCCGGCGCGATTATCGAATTGGGGTTTATGCTGTCTGACCAGTGGATTTTGGTCAATGAACCTGACAGACTGGCTATAGGCATTGGTGCTGGGCTGCTCTGCTTTCTCGAGCAGTAGAAGAAATCAAGAGTGTAAATAAGCTCTATACTGCCAAATGTCAGCCATGGGACACCGTTCACTCATTTTGAGGCAGTTTCTCAACGCTCCCTTTCTCCACGGCATTGGCCTTGGGTGGCCGCTCTGCTCCGTGTTCCGTTGTTTTCCTCGCCCGTGGGGGAGTGGTGAGCATATAGCCAAATCCGCGCACAGATTGCAGGTAGTTGTTGCTTTCCTCTGTCCAACCCAACTTGTTGCGGATAGAACGTACATAAGTCTTGATTAACTCGCGGACTTCGCTTTCTGAACCTACATGTCCCCATACTTCGCGCGCCAATTCGTGCTGGTTCACTACTCGGTCAGCATTGAGCGCCAGATACAGGAGCAAACGGAATTGGTTAGGAGGCAGTGGTATACGCCTGGCTGCAAAGACTACCTCTTTGCGCGCTGGATCGATAGTTAGTTTCCCCACTCGGATGCGCTGATGCGGCGTGGGCTCGAAAACGCCTTGCAGGCGAACTATAACCGTCTCTAGGCGACGCAGCACTTCTTCGCCACGCAACGAAACCTGCGCAGAATCCACGCTCAGGTGAGCAAGCGCGGTTGGGACAATAATGGGTAGCCACTCTCCTTGTCTGAGGGTGGCCAACAGAGTCCCTGCTTCCTTTTCCAAGACACGATGCTCAATAATAAGGACCTCAGGCCAAACTTCCTCCAAAATTGTCATGGCACCGCTCCAATCGCTGGCAACGGATACCCTGGCACCTGTAGTTTTGAGCCTGGCCTGAATCCGTTGAGCCCAAACGGGCTGCGGATTCACAATCAAGATATCCACAGGGAGACCCCCCTTGGGATAATAAAAAATTTCCGTGTTTACACGGATTAATGAAAATGATAACCACAAAAGCAAAATTGTCAAAAATTCGTTACTCGATCTCGTTCCCGTTATGCACCAAATTTTCACCAAAATCGTTCTTCTATTACACTTGTTTTGTTCATACCTTTGTAGGATGTGTGATACAATCGCCCGTTGAAAAATGGCATTGGCCTGCGATTTTGGCCATGTAAGTCCAAAAACATTCTGTATGGTAGGAGTTGGAAGATGACCACACAACAACAGAATACGGAAGTAGAAGAACCTCCCAGTTGCAGCGAGGAGCCTCCTGGTAGTAACAGAACGCAACTCATCTCTCGCCGTGCACCGCCATGGCGTGATGTGCCAGATAAAGATTGGAATGATTGGCGGTGGCAACTACGTCATCGCATTACCGCACCAGAACAACTGAAAAATGTCATCGAGATGACGCCCGAGGAAGAAGCCGGGGTACAGACAACTTGCCAGCGACTGCGGATGGCGATCACACCTTACTTTGCTTCACTGATGGATGCAAAGGATCCCCACTGCCCTATCCGTCGTCAGGTTGTACCAACGACAGATGAGTTGGTAGTCAGCAAGGATGAGCTGCGCGACCCGCTGAGCGAGGATGCGGATTCGCCTGTGCCGGGCCTTGTGCACCGCTATCCAGATAGGGTGTTGCTTCTGGTTACGGATCAGTGCGCATCGTATTGCCGACATTGTACCAGGCGACGATTGGTGGGGGGCAAGGCAGAACGGATGCCACCGGAAACGATGCGGCGCGCCGTCCAGTACATCGCCCAACACTCTGAAGTGCGTGATGTGCTGATCTCGGGGGGTGACCCGCTTCTGCTCAGCGAGAGCGTTCTCGAACCTCTGCTGCAGGCTTTGCGTGCGATCCCTCATGTGGAGATCATTCGCATTGGTACTCGTGTGCCGGTCTTGTTACCGCAACGGATCACGCCAGAATTGGTAGCCATGCTCAGTAAATACCATCCGTTGTGGATGAACATCCACTTCAACCATCCAAAAGAAATCACGCCGGAAACGGCAGAAGCGTGTGCAAGGCTTGCCAATGTTGGCATTCCGTTGGGTAGCCAGACCGTGCTATTGCGCGGGATCAACGACTGCCCACACATTATCAAAAAATTGATGCATGAACTGCTGAAAATCAGAGTACGCCCTTACTACCTGTATCAATGCGACCTATCGCAAGGCATCTCGCATTTCCGTACCTCGATCAGCAAAGGCATTGAGATCATCGAGCATCTACGCGGACATACCAGCGGGCTAGCGATCCCGACCTTTGTGCTGGATGCACCTGGTGGTGCGGGGAAAGTCCCTATCATGCCTCAGTACCTGATCTCGATGTCCGACAAGGTGGCTGTGGTGCGCAATTATGCAGGGGCTATTAGCGCTTATCCATTGCCTCACGGATACACTGGTGAATGCCCGCCCAGTTGTGAGCATCACAAAAGGCCAGAGGATGAGGTAGGTGTAGCCGGCCTGATGGATGGGCATGGCATCATCATGCGCGCAGGAACCCCGACAGAGCAAACCGTGGAGCGGCAGGAAGTCGCAAGCAAGCCACAGATGATCAAGTTGCCTGTGGTAATCGCGCAGGAGTCAGCATGCGCTCGCTCCGAGTAGCTTTGCTCTACAATCTAAAGAAGAATGCTCCTCACATCGCAGGCGAGCCTGCTGATGCAGCAGCCGAGCTGGATTCGGAAGAAACCGCACAGGCGTTGCAGGAAGCCCTGGAGGCTGGAGGTCACCAGGTAATCCCATTGGAAGGGGATATCCATCTCTATCCAACACTGCAACGCCTACGCGGGCAAATTGACATCGCATTCAATATCTGCGAGGGACACCAAGGAGACAGCCGTGAGTCCCAGGTGCCAGCTATGCTAGAGATGCTCGGCATTCCTTATACTGCGTCCAAGATTTTGGCTCATGCTTTGTCCCTGGATAAAGCCATGGCCAAACGGATCTGGATGTCCTATGGGCTGCCAACTGCTGCTTTTCAGGTCTTTCAGCACGCTGATGAACCACTGCATCCCATGCTGACTTACCCTTTGTTCGCCAAACCCCTGCGCGAAGGAACAGCCAAAGGCATTGATGCAGATGCCATCATCTATAACGAAGCGCATCTGCGCCAACGGGTAGAGTGGCTGATCTCAGCATATCGCCAGCCGGCTTTGGTTGAGACTTACTTGCCGGGGCGGGAGTTCACCGTGGGGCTATTGGGCAATGCGCTGGCTCCTGACGAGAAGCCTTTATCAGATTGGTATGATGAGCGCGGTTTTCATCTGTTCCCGGTGCTCGAAATTGACACCAGCCCGCTTGCAGAGTCGGAAGGAGGGATTTACACCAATCGCATCAAGTCTGAGATGCCGTTGGCAATTAACTATCTCTGCCCTGCGCGCATTGAGCCAGAGTTGGAGAGCGAATTGAAACGGCTGGCAGTGGCGGCTTTCTTGGCTATTGATGCTCTGGACGTAGCGCGAGTGGATTTCCGCCTGGATTCGCAGGGGCATCCACATATCCTGGAGATCAACACCTTACCGGGGATGAACCCGCAGATCAGCGATTTGTGCATCATGGCCAGGGCAGAGGGCATGTCATACACACAACTGGTCAACGATATTCTGCAGTTAGCTGCGCGCCGCTACGGGATATGAGAGGGAGACTGCATACCAGGCAAGTCCGTTGTTGCAAAGGTAGTGATGGTGGGCTCCTATGCTGCTGAATAATGGATATTGGGACCCAATTATCTATTTTGAGCTAGTTTAAGAAGTAGAACAAATTATCAAAGCATTTTGGAGGTCAAGGAATGGATACGGAATGGGAATGTATGGAATGTGGATACCTTCATGAGGGGAAGAATCCTCCGCGCCGATGCCCCGATTGTGGCGCAGTAGGTGCTTGGGAGAAGGTAGAATACATCGAAGATTGGGACGAGGACGAAGACTTCGAAGAGGAATACGGGGAAGAGGAAGAAGAGGAATAGACCCCGAACATAGTCAAGTAGCGAAGGCTGTCTGCGAGGACAGCCTTTTGCTTTTTATTCCGCTGTTACTGACTTCGCTCTATCAATGGATGTTGACCTGGCTCAACCCCAATGATATAATATCAGCACCAAATCGCATCGGGCAGTGAGGAAGATCACCATGACATTGCGTTTGTACTACCACGATGCCTACCGCACCGAATTCGATGCACAGATAATGCGTGCCATACCGGGCAAAAAAGGTACCACAGGGATCATCCTAGATCAAACCTGTTTCTACCCCACTTCCGGCGGACAGCCATGTGACCATGGCACGCTGGACTCTCAACCTGTTTTCGACGTGGTTGAAGAAGATGGGGAAATTGTGCACTGGATTGCAGGAGAGATCGCGGAGCCATTCGTTCACGGCCGCATCATTTGGCTACGCCGCTTCGACCACATGCAGCAACACACTGGCCAACATATCCTGTCGCAGGCTTTTTTGAGGCTCCTCGGTGCACAGACCGTCTCCTTTCACCTCGGTGAGGAGATCTCTACTATTGACCTGGATCGCGCCATCCTCGAAGCCGACGAGGCCGAAAAGGTCGAGGACCTGGCGAATGAGATTGTTTTTGCTAACCGACCCGTATTGACCCGTTTCGTGTCACCGGAGGAAGTGGCCACGCTTGAACTGCGCAAAGTCCCTGCAGTGGAAGCGAACATTCGCATTGTAGAAATAGAGGGATTCGATCGCTCACCCTGTGGCGGCACACACTGCGCCCGCACAGGCGAAGTAGGCCCCATCGCCATCCGCAAGTGGGAGCGGCGTGGTCAGGAAAGCCGTGTAGAATTTGTCTGTGGTTGGCGTGCTTTGCATGATTACCGTTGGAAAACAGCCACAGTCAACGAATTGGCGCTGGCTTTCAGCGTGAAGGATCGCGAACTCGCTGCAGCGGTGCTCCGTCTAATGCAGGAAGCATCCGAGAACCGCCGTGAGTTACATCGCCTGCAGGAGGAATTATTGGCTGCCGAAGCAGCCAAACTGCTTGCGGAAGCAACACCGTGGAATGATATCTCTATTGTGGTACGCTCCTTTCAAGAGCGCGAGCCTCAGGAAGTACGAAAACTAGCTTCTCTCCTAACTGCGGGTGACAAACAGATCGCTTTGCTGGGCATATCCGGAAAACAGGCTCGATTGGTCTTTGCTCGCAGTCAAGACCTGCCGACCGATATGGCAATTCTACTGAAAAAGACGTGTGCCTCTTTCAGGGGAAGCGGCGGTGGGCAATCGCATATTGCGCAAGGAGGAGGCTTCCCAGGAGATAGAGTAGGCGAAGCTTTGGAATGGGCTTATCAGACTCTAATCTCAGAATGATGACCTATCAAAAGCTCATCCCCCATGGCAGCGAGGTCATTATCATCGCATGACCTGCTGGGTTTTCTGCCTGTAAATTGATTTTCATCACAAGATGAAGGAATCACCATGCAAGAGATAGCCAAGGGAATATACTTTGAGGATAGCTACCGTTCAGGCAATGTGGGCTGCGTGGTCACTGAAGAAGGGGCAGTGCTCATTGATTGCCCGATGCTGCCCAAGGATGCCTGGGACTGGCTGAAGAAGATTGCTTCTAAAACGAAAAAAGGGGTTGCCTTCCTTATCAACACAGACTACAAAGTAGAGCGCATTCTCGGCAATTGCTTCTTCCCAGCCAATGTCACTATCGCTCATCAACAAACTTGGGCAGAGGTACAACGCTATGATGAGGCGTTCCTACAACGTTACCTCACTCACCAGAAAGATCATTCTTTCAGCACCGTAGCTGACCTGATTAAAGCACGCATCGTACTACCCGAACTCACCATGACCAGAGATATGACTCTATACAAAGGTGAGCGCGTTTTTCATTTGATTTACGCTGGAGGGCACACCCCCGCGAGCATCATGGTTCACCTGCCACAGGAACGCATCCTTTTCACTGGTGATGTGGTTGTCAACGGAGAACATCCGTCCCTTGCCCAAGCAGACACGATGAACTGGTTGCATGCCTTGGAAATGATACGCAAAATGGAAAATGTGGAGATGATTGTGCCTGGCTTTGGCGAGCCTTGCGAGCCCTCAGTTACAGAAGTGCTCACGGACTATATTGTCAAAATGCGCGAACGAGTGCATGAATGTTTCCGCAATGGCTATACCCGGCGTGAAACGGTGGACCGGGTTAGGATGCAGGACTTTTTCAGCATACCACCAGCGCGTCGTGAGGCAATCGAACGGCGCATTAGAAGCAGCGTTGAACACGTATACGACGAATTCAAGAAAGCAGCAGAAAAGAAGCGCCACTGAAGTCATCCTGGGGGAACTCGCTCTTTGCATGAGACGTCCTCTATCTGACGACATCATCTACGACTCAGGAGTATGTGATCATGCGCAAAGCCTTGTTATTTCTCCTACTGTTCGCCATCGGTGTATCCATGATTGTGAATGGTTTTGGCACATTACTGCAAGTGCTACGTTAGCGCACAGCAAATTCATGCACGGTCAAACAATCAATAACTTGCGAGAGTTAGTCGGGACGAAAAAGTAAGCACCACTCTCAGATACCAGCAAAAGGAGCAGTACACTGTGCCGACAACACAAAAGAACCCTATTGCTCATGTCCTTCGGGGCATACGTACCATTGGCTTTAGACGGACTGTCCAATCCGCCCTCTATCCACTGCGCCGCATCTACTATGAAGCCAAGTTCAGCACGGGTGATGACCGCGGCTCTGTGCTGCGTGGACTTGCTGGCTTGATTGCTGCGCTTCGTAGGCCAACTACAGAAGCGCCATTGCATGCTCAGGATTTCGTGCTGCTTGGGGATGTCCTCTCCCACTGCCAGGAAAAGCAAACGGTACAGATCCACTGCCAAAACGCTGTGCTCGAGATTACCATCCTGGCTGCAGACCTGGTACGTGTACGGGTGAGCCCAACCGGCAACTTTGCACCGCTCAACTCGTATGCAGTGGCGAAACCAGATAGAGAGTGGCTGCCAGTCCCCTACACGCTGCTGGAGACAGAGAAAGATATCGAGATACGTACCGAGCGCATATCATGCCGCATTGTGAAACAACCCTGCCGCTTATCTTTCTACGATGCGCAGGGGCAGCTTATCCACGCGGATACCGCTGGCCTAGGTTGGCAAGGGAGCAAGGTCGCTCGCTTTGCTAGGCTTGCACCCGATGAGCACATCTATGGCTTGGGAGAGAAAGCCTTTCCACTAGACCGACGCGGACATAGTTATGTCATATGGAACATTGACCCGCAGAACTATGGCCCCGCTGATGAGCCTATCTACCTCAATATCCCATTCTACATTGGATGGCAAGATGGACAGGGCTATGGCATTTTCTACGACAACAGTTATCGTGCACGTTTCGACGTTGGCGAAAGCCAGCCTAATGAGATAATCTATCAGGCAGATGGTGGCGAACTGTGCTATTATTTCTTCTTCAGCCCGTCTTTCACTACTATTCTAGAGCGTTACACAGAGCTAACAGGCCGCATGTCCCTTCCACCGCTATGGGCACTTGGCTATCATCAGAGCCGTTGGAGTTATTATCCCGATGCAAGAGTGCGGGAGATTGCACGCCTTTGTCGGGAGCATCGCATTCCCTGCGACGCCATCTACCTAGATATCCACTACATGGATGGTTATCGCTGCTTCACCTGGGATCCAGTACGTTTCCCAGATCCTTCCGCACTGCTGGCTGATTTGCACAACCAGGGCTTCAAAGTGGTAGTGATCATTGATTGTGGCATCAAAGCAGACCGCCATTACTCTGTATGCAGCGAGGGACTTGCCAAAGGCTTGTTCTGCACCTATCCAGATGGCTCGCCCGCTGGTGGACCAGTATGGCCAGGCGAATCCTACTTTCCTGATTTCACCAATCCTCGTGTCCGCGAGTGGTGGGGAAACCTTTATGCTTCACTAGTGCAGGCAGGCGTGGATGGTATCTGGAACGATATGAACGAGCCTACCATCACCGGCCCGAAAGGCGATACCCTAGCTGGCTGCGTGCGCCACGATTGGGAAGGACAGGGAACGGATCATCGCCAGGCACACAATGTATACGGCATGCAGATGGTTCGTGCCACCGCAGAGGGGCTGCAGCGTTTGCAGCCCGACCAGCGCCCCTTTGTGCTCACTCGTTCTGGTTGGGCTGGGGTGCAGCGCTATGCGCTTTCCTGGACTGGTGACAACCTAAGTACTTGGGAACACTTGCGCCTGACCATGCCCATGGTGATGGGGTTAGGACTCTCTGGGTTGGCTTTTACCGGCGCCGATGTTGGGGGATTTTCTGGCGGGGCAGATGCGGAATTGCTCGTGCGCTGGATGCAGATGGGCACCTTTCTGCCCTTTTTCCGCAACCATGCTTCCCTTTGGAGTCGCGCCCAGGAGCCTTGGACTTACGGGGAGCCATACCTGAGCCTGAACCGCAGTGCCATCGAGTTGCGCTATCGCTTGTTGCCCTATCTATATACGGCCACCTGGCAATGCGCACAAAGCGGATTGCCCATCGCTCGCCCCTTGGTGCTGTCCTATCCCGAGGACACGCGCACCTACTCGCTCGACGATGAATTCCTCTGCGGGGATGCGCTGCTTGTCGCCCCTATCTGCATACCGCAGACAACCTCCCGCCAGGTCTATTTGCCGGCAGGGGAGTGGTTTGACTTCTGGACCGATGAGCGGCATGGAGGACCGAAGACCATGGCTGTTTCGGCCCCACTGGAACGCATCCCTGTGTTCGTGCGCGCTGGTACCGTACTGCCCACCTGGCCCCTTATGCAGCATACGGACGAACGCCCTGTGGATCAGCTCATCCTGCACGTCTATCCGGGTGACGGGAGGAGCTGGCTCTACGAGGATGATGGCCACAGCCTGGCATATCAGCGCGGCGAATACCGAATAACCACTTTTGAATGCCAGCGCAGGAGAGAGGGTGCCCTGAGCATCACCCGCTATGTGCAGGGACTATACCGCCCTGACTACTCCCGCTGGGAATGGCATGTTCACAGCTTGCCTCATCCACCCAAGCAAGTGCTAGCCGATGGCAAGCCTGTGTCAAATTGGTTATGGGATGAAGTCAGCCATACCTTGCACTTCGAGAGCGGTGAGGTGCATACGATGGGAATAGATTAGTCTCTTTTCAGCACATCCAGCGCGTGTTCCACCACGTTCTCTACCGTAAAGCCATACTTCTGGAACAGCACCTTGTACGGCGCTGATGCGCCAAAGCACTCGATGCTCAGCACGGTGCCTCTCTCCCCGACATAACGGCACCAGCCTTGAGCAACACCGGCTTCAATCGCCAACCGTGCCGTAATGTGTGGAGGCAGCACTGCCTCCCGGTACTCCTGTGGTTGCGCCTCGAACAACTCCCAACTGGGCATGCTCACAACCCGTGTCCCAATACCCTGTTGCTCCAGCCTCTTCTGTGCCTCTAGTGCCAGCGAGACCTCAGAGCCCGTAGCAATTAGGATGAGATCCACGTTGCCTGAGCCTGCATCAGCCAAAACATACGCGCCTAGCGCCAAGCCATCCGCCGCGGCGTATGTGCTACGGTCTATGATGGGCAATTTCTGCCGACTCAGAGCAAGTGCCACTGGTCCGGTGCGATGCTGTAATGCCACTTTCCAGGCCACGACAGTCTCTGTAGCATCCGCTGGGCGGATTACAGTGAGATGGGGCATCGCGCGCAAAGAGGCCAAGTGCTCCACCGGCTGATGCGTGGGCCCATCTTCGCCTAAGCCGATGCTGTCATGGGTGAAGACATAGATTACGGGCAATTCCATCAATGCCGCTAGGCGTATGGCCGGGCGCATGTAATCAGAGAAAACGAGAAATGTGCCTCCATAGGGTCTGAGCCCGCCATGCAAAGCCATGCCGCTCAGAATGGCTCCCATGGCGTGTTCGCGCACACCGAAATGCAGATTGCGCCCACCGCGATTGGCAGCCTGAAAATTTCCCATGCCAGCCAGATAGGTCAAATTGGACGGAGCCAGGTCGGCTGAACCCCCCACCAATTCCGGGATATGTGGGGCCAGAGCATTCAGCACTTTGCCCGAAGCCTCGCGGGTGGCTACAGGTCCTGTCGATGGGTCAAAGTTGGGGAGATGCCTCTCCCAACCCTCGGGAAGCTCGCCGCGCATAACGCGCCGCCACTCTGCAGCCAACTCTGGATAGGCATTTTCATAGGCAGCAAACCGAGCCTGCCATGCCGCTTGCGCGGCAGAGCCCGTCTCCAAGGCACGGCGGAAGTGAGCCAATGCCGCTTCGGGGATATAGAAAGGCTCATCAGTAGGCCAACCAAGCGCCTTCTTGGTCAGTCGGATCTCTTCCTCACCTAGAGGTGCGCCGTGAGCCTCTGCCGTATCCTGCTTGTTGGGGCTGCCATAGGCAATATGCGTACGAGCAATGATTAAGGAGGGGCGTTCTAGCTCAGCCTGCGCAGCGCGCAAAGCGGCCTCCAAAGCGTTCACGTCATTGCCATCTACCCGTTGCACATGCCATCCATAGGCTTCAAAACGACGGGCCACATTTTCAGTAAAAGCCAAATCAGTGGAGCCCTCAATAGTAATTTTGTTGTCATCATAGAGGTAAATCAATTTGCCCAGACGCAAATGCCCTGCCAGAGAAGCGGCTTCCGACGCCACCCC
The DNA here is from genome assembly GCA_014360905.1 of Chloroflexota bacterium. NCBI lineage: Bacteria > Bacillati > Chloroflexota > Chloroflexota bacterium. Next base: position 13,923 of record JACIWW010000014.1, on the reverse strand, counting down.
CTCCATCAAATCGCCATCGCTGACAATGGCATAGGTATAATGGCCTACGATCGTATGCCCTGGGCGATTGAAGTGTGCTGCCAACATGCGTTCAGCGATGGCCATGCCTACGCCAGTGGCAAAACCCTGCCCTAGCGGGCCAGTGGTGGTCTCCACACCCGGCGTCCTGCCGTACTCGCTGTGTCCGGGCGTGCGGCTTCCCCATTGACGGAACTGTTTCAATTCGTCAAGAGGCAAATCATAGCCAGTCAGATGCAGCAAGCTATAGAGCAGCATGCAGCCATGACCTGCTGAGAGCACAAAACGGTCGCGGTCTGGCCAGGTTGGATCGGCTGGATTGTGCTTGAGAAAGCGCGTCCAAAGTACGTAAGCCATTGCTGCCGCTCCCATGGGCATGCCTGGATGGCCTGACTTGGCCTTTTCCACTGCATCCATGGACAGAGTGCGAATGGTGTTAATGCACAGCTGGTCTAGATCGAGATCTTGCATAGTTGGTATCCCCTTTCGATATTGAGCAATGTATGTTATTGTGCTAGTCCACAGTATAGGCCAGAAGCATACTTTTCGTTGCTTCGCAATGCTGAAGTCACACCGTGATGGATTCGCCCCTCGCTAAGACCTTGAGCATTAGGGTGGCATAACTGCCAGGCGGCAGGATGAATGAAATCGTCCGCTTGTAGCGGTTCGGTGTTGCGTCATCGCTCTTCATCTCACCAACGGTCGCCTCACTGGGAAAAGCCAACAATGAACGGACACCGCGTGGCAAATATGCTCGATGTAGCAGACGAGACTTGAGATCCTCACGACGGATGCCCTCCTCAGCCAAAATGGCTTCACTGATGGCTGCTATTTTGGGATCAGTTGTGACCATGCGATGATGAAACAGTGGCACGCGTACTGCCTTCAATTGCTCCAGATACATCCCTGGTAATTCGTCATGGAATGGCAACAGCTCACCAGCCACGCTCAACTGGCCGCTAAGCTGTACGTTACCCTCATCTCGAAGAGCGCACAAGTAGCGTGCCGCCAGGCGATTCCACAGCAGGCTTGTGTATGCTGCCAGGTATAAGGAAAGCACGCGCGGCGTGACCAAATTCAACGCCTTGCGATAGTCCTGCGGGTGATCCACCAAGAAAGTCAAGACGCTGCGGAAATTGGAAGGTTTCGGTGCCTCTTTTAGCAGTTCTGCCCATTCACCCCAATGATGCTGCACTTTTGCCTTGAACGTCCGCACCTGAGGTGGATCTCCCGCAAACGGTTCTGCCAAATGGGCACGCAATGCGCCTTCTGCGTCGCGCAAAAGAATGCGTTTGCCTGCCCAATCTTGGCCTGCAGCATACGAACCAAACCGTTGCTCATCAAAGTAGTTGGGGAAACCAAAGCGCTGCACACGTGCCACCCGCCCGGGAATGTCCGCAGCCTGTTTCGGCGATAAATCCCTCAAGACAATGGTAAAGCGGTTGCCGATGAGGTCCCGCGGTGAAAGAGGACGTACGCTCATCCCTACTCGCTCGACACGGAATCCCGCTCCTTGTACTTGAGACGGGTGGCTTCCCTTCACTGTGCCATATTGTGTAGCCTGGGCATTCTTATCCTTCAGCGCCGGAAACGCTACAGCTGAACGAGGCACCCCCAATAGAGAAGCTAGCTGCGTTTGGGCTTGCAGAGTGGTAATCCCACGCTTGTACAGACGATATAAGGTATACACACCATCGGGTTGAATCGGCAGAACGATTATTTCCTCGACGATGAAATCCTCTAGAGAAGATTTAATGCGCATGCCAAGAGGCTCCTCTCTTACACCAGCCAAGCATTGTCACTGGTAGAGCACGATACTGGGTCATTTGCAGTCCTGTCTAACAGCCCCCGCTGCCTAAGGCCAGGACAATGTACACCATTCGCCCTAAGGCGATGCTCATCGAAGACGAAGGCTGAGCAGTTTTCCAAAGGCACATAGGAATCCACAATGCGCATTGGTGCAGGTAAATGGGTATAACCGCGCTTCTGCAATTCTCGAGTCACACTAGGTGGGCAGAATTCCTCAACAGGTTGTACGGCTTTATGAGCTGTGCAGCGCCCCTGGGTCCAGTCATCACCATGCATCAGGCCACTATCTGCCTTGAAATGGAGACAGTGACGACAGGAATCGAGGCGGAAGTCACATCTTGGGCAAGCAGTGGGACGTTTGCGCACTGTCAGGCGTCTGCTTGGGTCAAGGGCCCAGGCTTGCTCTATTTCCGCCCCACAAAGTGGGCAGCGCAGGTTATCCACTTTTTGCAAGCCAAGCCGTCGCGCCTCCTTCATCTGCAAACGAGAGCGCTCTGCAGAAGGTAGGTATTGCACTCGTTCCTGATACCAATAAACCTGCGGACGCAACAGAGCAGCAATAGCCAGACGGAATGCCGCAGTGTGGTTGACTCCCAGATGACGCGCATCGCTATATGCTAGCCCACCAGTCAGTACCAACCAGAGTACAGCCAAAACGATTACCCATCCAATGAAATTCATCGTCATTCATCCGATACGACGGGCAAGAGCATCCAAATAGAGCTCAGTGCGAAAGCCCGTGTTCAGCCTGTCGGCATGGATTATAGCATACGTGCAGGAATATGACATGCAAGGGCCATAGTTGTTTTGTGCAAATCCCCTATCGCTAGTAAAATATTACTTATGGCGAGGCTACAACCCATCGCGATAGAAGCAGTCCGCGCGGCAATGCAGCTTCCGCTTCCTGGACGTGCAGCGCAACAAACCATGGCCGTTCGTCCGCGGCCGGGGGATCAGCCAGACCTGCCCAATCCATGCCCGCGCGAAGGCGCTGTCCTGGCGCTGCTGTATGAAAAAGAGGGCAGTCTTGTCCTGCCCCTTACCTGCCGCACGCAGACAGTGGAATTGCACAAAGGGCAGATCTCCCTGCCAGGTGGTGCGCGCGAACCTCAGGATGAGACTTTCGCAGATACTGCGCTGCGCGAAACTTGCGAGGAATTGGGCATCCCCGAACAAGCCATCGAAGTGTTAGGAGCGCTTACGCCATTGTATATCCCATCCAGTCGCTTCTGCGTGTACCCTTATGTCGGCTATGCCAAGCAAGCCTTCTCCCTGCGGCCTGACCTAAACGAAGTGACGGAGGTTATCGAGGTTCCTCTGGATCTTCTGCTCGAACCTTCGACACGGCGGGTGGAAACGCACTTTCGCGATAACCAGAGATTTGAAGTCCCCATTTATCAAGTTGCTTCATACAAAGTCTGGGGAGCTACCGCGATGATCCTCGCTGAATTCCTCACTCTGCTGGAAATGGCTCAATCTCTCACAAAATCCTAGTTGCCTGCAAAAGATGCTGCTCTCCAGGCACGCATCCCAATCAGAGGTCTTACAGGGAAGCCAAATAGCGGTCCAACTCCCACGGCGTGACTTGGATGCGATATTCATCCCATTCGAGGCGCTTTACATCCAGATAACGGCGGAATGTGTGTTCACCCAATGCCTCTGCGATGACTTGATCCCGCTCCAGTTCCTGCAGCGCTTCTTCCAAAGTGCCCGGCAGCGAAGCGATCTCGTGCGAGCGCAACTGCAGTGAATCGAATTCATAGACATTCTCTTCAACCGGTGGCGGAGGCATCAGGTCACGGCGAATGCCATCCAAACCAGCCACCAACATTGCTGCAAACGCCAAGTAGGGATTAGCGCTGGGATCGGGGCAGCGCAATTCGCAGCGCGCGGAGTGCTGCGCCATGCCAGGCAGAGGAGCAGGGATGCGGATCAACGCCGAGCGGTTAATCCGTCCCCAGCAGATGTACACAGGAGCCTCATAACCTGGAACTAACCGTTTGTATGAATTCACCGTGGGTGCCACGATTGCAGCCAGAGCACGGGCGTGTGCCATTTGCCCGGCAATGAAATTGTAGGCCAACCGCGACAAATAGTAGGGGTCATCGGGATCATAGAAGGCATTGCGCCCGTCCAAGGTGTATAGGCTCTGATGGGTATGCATCCCTGAACCATTCACACCAAACAGGGGTTTGGGCATGAATGTGGCATAAAGGCCCTGGCTCTGAGCAACTGCTTTGATCGTGTAGCGCAAAGTAACCACAGCGTCAGCGCTTGCCAAGGCATCCGTATAACGGAAATCAACCTCATGCTGTCCTGGTGCAACTTCATGATGTGTAGCCTCTACCTCAATGCTCATTGCCTGCAAGTCCAACGCTATCTGATTGCGCACTTGAGAGGCAAGATCTCGGGGCGAGAAGTCGAAATAACTACCTACGTCTTGAGGAACTGGGCTCGGCTTGCCATCCAATTTGAACAAAAAGAATTCCACTTCAGGCCCGGTATTGTATGTGAATCCCATCTCTCGTGCTTGGGATAAAGCTCGTTTGAGTATATGGCGAGGATCTCCCGCAAACGGTTGCCCCTCTGTGTCATACACATCGCAAATAAGCCGCGCTGTCCGCTCATGCTCAGCAGTCCAGGGCAATACACTGTAGGTGCCAAAGTCGGGATGAAGGATCATATCGCTTTCGCAGATTCGTGCAAAGCCCTCGATAGATGACCCATCAAAATTGATCCCGTGCTCTAGCGCCGCTGCTAACCTATTCACCGGAATAGTCACATTCTTGACCGTGCCAAAGAGATCGGTAAATTGCAGGCTGATGAAAGACACGCGGTCTGCCTCTGCCCTAGCCATAATCTCCTTTGCTCGTTCGTCCATTTTACCTCCAATCATCCCCAAAAATAGAAACGGCGACCCCATCTTTGAGATCACCGTTGCTCTTGCGCCTTTAGGTCCACAATGGCCTTTGAACTTGCTGTCTATGGCAATTTATTATGCCTCATGCACCATAAAATGCCAAATCATTCCCTAGCCTCTGCGCCTCCTCAGCACATACCAGCCAGCGAGACAAATAAAGCCCACGACTGTCATTGCGTTACGCAGCATTTCTAACCACGACCAAGGGACAATGGGTTTGCTCACCTTGATGATCTTGGTTCGATACCAGACACCTGGTTCCTTGCCAACGACCGGAGCCGCCCCTGAAGCCTGCTTCCAGGCGAAAAGCAAATCAATAGATACAGGTTGTGGACCGACAATTCGAGGCGTGACCTGCCATGACCACGCAAGCGAACCTGCTGGATCCTCCAGTATTTGCTCCTGTGGGGAACAGTTGACCACTTCGAAAGTGGGTGCGGTCAATTGGGCATCCACGCTCAGCACATAAAGGTGTGCGGGATTTATCACCGCGGTTTTTGTGGCTGGACGAAATACTACGGTGATGGAATAGGGCGTGTTGACATCCATCTGCTCACGCCAGTGCACTTCTACTACGCGCGGAGAAAATGTGGGAAGCGGTGTAGGGCTGGCGGTGCGCGTAGGTATAAGAGTTGGGGTACCAGTAGGTGTGTTTGTGGGCGTGTGTGTTGGAGTGGGTGTCACGCTAGGTGTTGGCGTCGCCGTTGCCGTAGGGGTGGGTAGGGCAAGTTCGTACTTGATGACCAATCTAGGTCGGTAATCAACAGTCGAGTGCTCGCTGGAAAAGAAGATGTGGTGCGATGGCCACTGGTACTCCAAGATCTTGAGGATCAAACCATAATTCTGATCAGGGTCGCGCAGCCATTCCTGGATGATGCCGATGAGATTGATCTCCAGGAACCCTGGCACCTCCTTCTCCTTCGCTTCGACTCGAGGCTCCGCATCGCGGTCCAAGGCCCCATCTGCCCCAGGCCCTTGCCAAGGCGTATTCCAGGTCACAGTACAGGCATCCCACTCACGCCGGGGTTGGTAAATGCCGATCTCTGTACCAGCTTGTCCCTGAATTGAATAGAGGAATAAGGTAGCCTCGTGAATATGCGATTCGCTATTGAGCCCAACCACCGTTTCCGGTAATTTGGTGAGATCAAACCGGATCAAAGTCGCGGCTTTGTTGGTAGCGGCGACATATAATGAAGCAGTATTACAGAAATTGCTGTCCGGCAGGTAATAGTAGATATACGTATCTGTACACCCTGTGTAGCCATCGAGTCCCTGCTGCAGGGTAGCAACAGAGGGCTTGCCTGCTGGAACATATGAAGTCGCAGTCGGAGATGCATCAGCGGCATAAGCAATGGAAGGTTCCTCAGTGGGCAATGGCAATTCCAGAATATCTGGATCCACCGGAAAGACTTCTACGATCGTCTCACCGCGCAGCACAGAAACTGCAGCGGTTAGAAGAAGAGCCAAGGCCAAAGCAATGAGGCCTACCACTAGTAGCAATCGCGGCATGAAGTTGGTCTCCTCAAAAAGGCTATATAGCACGTAGCCGATTATATGTCAGCAGTGACAAATTGGCAAAATGATTTTGACTGCTTGCTCCTTCTATGCCATAATACACCAGAAGTTCTCAATGGAGCAACGCTGATGCACAGATGGATAAAGCAATCCCATCAATTAACCTCCCCCAGAGGAATCTCAACAAGCGCACTGCTCTGCTTGCTTCTCCTCTTCGTGAGTGTGGCCTGCGCGAAGCAGTACGATACAGAGCATCTCTATACACTGGGCCAGACAGCCGAGATAGATGACTGGTTGGTCACGGTGCACAGTTTTTCCATCTTGCCGGCCGACCAATGGCATCAGCCGCAAGAAAGCCAGGTTCTCTGCGCTGTTGAGCTAACGTTGCAGAACAACAGCCGACAGATTCGTTATATCATGCCTGAGAAACAGATGATGTTGCTCGATAGAAACAACCATGCCTATGTCTTGGATTCAAGCGCTAGCGTGATGGCTGGGCGCTTGCACAACTGGTTTGTCCCCCAAGGCGGGTTTGACGCTGGGCAGAAGGTCTATGGAGCTGCTGCCTACCAGGTCCCTGCCAACGCTCAACACATTCGTTGGGTCTTCCGTAGCGGACTCTTGCCGTGGTCAGGCAGCGTGACTTTTGTACTGGGGGATTTGTCTAAACAGTGAAGTGTGAAACATAAGAGTCAACATTGACAGACGAGTTTGCAACGTGAATATCGTTCATCAATTTGTGACAAAACGCCCTTCATTTATCGAAGCAGTGCTCAATCTGCTTTTTCCACCCCATTGTGTAGCCTGTAGCAAAGATGGGTACTGGCTATGTCCTAATTGCATTGACCAGATCCTGTTCTTCGAGCCACCCTGGCCCGCCTTTCTGGAAGAAACACGGCCCATGCAGAGCGTACGAGCAGCTGCCCAACTGAGCGGTCCACTGCGCGAAGCCATCCATAGCTTCAAGTACAAAGGCTGGCGCGTTCTAGCCAACACATTGGGCGAAATCCTGTATAACTGTTGGAATGTAGAGCCATGGCCCGTAGATGTGATCGTGCCGGTGCCTTTACATGCCCAACGCCTGCGCGAGCGTGGCTATAACCAATCCGCACTCTTAGCAAGGGAACTGGCTCGCCATACCACATTACCCGTTGCTGAGCGCACCTTGTTGCGCATCCTCCCCACTCCGCCACAGGTTGGATTGAATGCAGCACAAAGAGCTGAGAACGTGCGCGACGCTTTCCGCTGTGTTAACGACAGTCTCAATGGGATGAACGTGTTGCTCGTGGACGACGTGCTCACAACAGGCGCAACGCTGCGCGCCTGCGCACAGGCGCTGCTGCGAGGGAATGCGCACGCCGTATGGGGTTTAACACTTGCCCACGAGTAAGGAATCCCTTTCCTCACCGAACAAGCCAGATTTAGTGAACAAGATTTGTCAGCAAGGACAGAAATCTATTATCTCTGGCAAGCCTCGAATAGAACCACACTATAAAGACTAGTTAACTTTGTCAATCTAGGCATTTAGTATTACAATATTGTATCTATTTTGCTGAAAAGAGTTCTGCAGTATTTTTCCATATCAGCTAATTGATGAATAGGAGTTACATGATACCAACTTTACCCATCCAAGTAAATTGCCCCAATTGTGGCACAAGATACGTTGCTCAAGTACAAAGCATCGTGGATGTGGGCCAAGAGCCTCGACTCAAAGCCTTGCTTCTGCGTGGGCAATTGAACACAGTCATTTGCCCTTCGTGTGGCACACCCGGCGTTGTGAACGCTCCTCTGCTCTACCATGACCCCGCGAAGGAGCTTCTTCTGCTATTTATCCCGCCAGAACTGAACTTACCTATGGCGGAACGCGAGCGGCTTACAGGCAATCTAGTAAATGCCCTGATGAGCACCGTTCCGCCAGAAGAGCGCAAGGGCTACTTCCTGAGCCCACGCACTGTGCTCACCAGGCAAGGCTTGATAGACGAAATTCTCCAGGCCGACGGCGTGACCAAGGAAATGATCGAGAAGCAGCGTAAGAAGAATCGTCTCCTGCAGGACCTACTGAATGCATTGGACGATGAAGAACAATTGCGGGCATTGATTGAGCAGAACAAAGCGGATATTGACTATCCATTCCTCCTAATCTTGGCTGCGGCTGCCGAGAGCAGCGCTGTGGCCGGTCAACAGCAGGTCACAGAAAAACTGCTGCAACTACGCGATGTGTTGCTAGAACGCGTACCAATTCTGCTGCCAGAACCCTTGCCGATGGATACACCCACAGCAGTGGTTGTAGATAGGCTGGTAGCAGCCAAAGATAAAGAAACCCGGTGGGCTCTTGTTGTGTATAACCGACCTTTGTTGGACTATGCTTTCTTCCAGGAGTTAACGAGGCGCATCGAAAAGGCTGCTCCAGACGAGGCCGAGGCATTGCGCAAGTTGCGCGATGAACTGCTCGAAATGACGGAACAATTGGATCGAGAAGCGCAAGCAGTGCGCGAGAGCAAGATTCAATTGCTTCAGGAGGCTCTGAATAGCCCGGACCCAGCCAGTGTTCTGCGCGAGAAACGAGAAGAGCTTGATGCTCTCTTCCTAGCCATTTTAGGTACAGCTCTGCGCAATGCTCAGCAAGAAGGATCGGTGGAGCAAGCAAAACACCTGGCAGAAATCAATGAGATCGTGCGCACTATCTTGCAAGAAGCACTGCCAGCCGAATTGCGGCTGGTAAACGAGTTGGTTTCGACAGACTACCCAGAGGGAACGCAGAAGCTTTTGGAAGAGCGCCGAGCAGAATGGGATGCAGATTTCCTGGAGATTCTGCAAGCGCTAGCCGAAGATCTGGAAGCACAAGAGCGAACCGAAGCGGCGCAGCGTTTGCGGAACATACAGGCACAAGCAGAAGCCATTCTCCATCGTCCGGCCAGCCAGCCCGCTGTGCCGTGAGCAATCGTGGCGGAAGAACGATAAAAACCCCGCTTTCCCAAAGAAAGCGGGGTTCCTACTTGCTTGGCAATCCACTCTTTTACCCTATGCTCCCCAAGTGATGAGTCTTAGCTCAAAGGGATTGGACAAATCGCCGTGGCGGGGCAAAACGCGTACAGTGTACCCGCGTCGTCCACTGCTTCGGAATTGCACTTTAGCGGCAAATAAGGACAAGCCCTTTTCCATCCCCACATAGGACATGGGAATGGCTTGACCTTCTCCAATTTCCTGATCCATGTTCAGAGCCCCTTCGTACAGCTCTACTGAAACATCATCTGGGGTCAAGTGACTCAGGTTCACGCTTGTACGCACTTCCAGCTCAGTTCCGACTGCAATCTCGTCAGAAGCATCCGTCTCTATGCCCACAATCCGTATCTCTGGCCAATGCTGAACCACATAGGCTTTCCATTCTGCTAAACGCCTGGCACGGGCGAATTTGTCCGCAGTTAAGCGCTGATAGCGGCTATCCGCAGGCTGGTAGAGTTGCTCCATATACTCCATAGCCATGCGATTTGTATTGTATTTAGGGATAATAGTTCGCATCGCATTCTTCATGCGACGAATCCAATCACGTGGCAATCCATCCGGCCCACGAGTATAGAATAGTGGCACGATCTCCTTTTCAAGCAGGTCGTAGATGGCGTTCGACTCTACTTCGTCCTGATAATCCAGGTCTTGGTACACTTCGCCCCGTCCGATCGCCCAACCGATATCTGGCTGATAGGCCTCAGCCCACCATCCATCCAGCACACTGAGGTTCAACACGCCATTCGCCGCTGCTTTCATGCCACTTGTACCACTTGCTTCCTGCATCAGGCGGGGATTGTTCAACCACAAATCTACTCCCTGCAGCAGGTAACGTGCCACATTCAGATCATAATCCTCGATGAAAACAACATTCGTCAATCCATTGCGCCGTGTTAAGTGGATCAACTGGCGGATCAGTTCTTTGGCTGGATTGTCTTGTGGGTGAGCCTTACCGGCAAAAATGACTTGCACGGGACGTTCCTGATCCCCCAGGATTCGCGCTAGCCGCTCAGGATGGCGCAGCAGCAGAGTGGGGCGTTTGTATACTGCCATGCGACGCGCAAAGCCGATGGTGAATGCCTCTGGATTGAGCACTTCCGCAGCGCGTGCAACCTCAGCCGGCGAAGCTCCACGCTCTTCTAACTGTGCACGCAGCCGACGACGGGTGAAAGCAACCAGACGCACCCTTCGCCTTTCATGCAGACGCCACAGCTCCTCGTCGGGGATCTCTTCCACTGCTTCCCATATGGTCTGATCGGCTGGTCGTTCCCGCCAGTTCAGGCCCAAATAACGGTCAAAGAGACTGGCCATGTCTTGCGAAATCCAAGAACGCGTGTGAATACCATTGTTAATGGAGATAATAGGCACTTCCCATTCGGGTACTCCTGGCCAGATATTCTGCCACAACCTACGCGAGACTCTACCATGCAAGCGACTGACCGCATTGCTTTGCGCTGCTAGACGCAAAGCAAGGATAGCCATATTCAATGGCTCATCCTGGTTTGAAGAATTCAGTCGTCCCAGCGCTAGGAAGTCAGATCGTGAAATCCCCAATGCATCGTAGTAAGACCCCAGGTACTTATCAATGAGATTGGGAGCAAAGAGATCAATTCCTGCCGGTACCGAGGTGTGAGTAGTGAAAACACAACCCGCACAGACCACCTCTTTTGCCTCAGCAAAGGTCAGACCGCTTTCATTCACCAACTGTCGTATGCGCTCGATTGCCAGGAACGCAGAGTGTCCTTCGTTCATGTGACAGACACGGGGCTTGATACCCAAGGCCTGTAACGCTTTCAGTCCCCCTATCCCAAGCATAATCTCCTGGCTGATGCGCATCTCGCCATCACCACCGTACAACTGATGGGTGATACGCCGATCTTCAGCGCGATTCTGTGGGACATTCGTATCTAAGAGATAGAGTGCTACCCTGCCTACTTGTACACGCCAAACTTGTGCGCTCACACGTCGCCCAGGGTAATCTACTTCAATCGTTACTGGTACTCCATTGCGTTTTTCGAGCTGCACCGGCATCATGTAAAAGTCATTGTCCGGATAGAGTTCGCCTTGCCAGCCATCCGCATTGAGATACTGCCGAAAATAACCTTGCTGGTACAGCAAACCTACTGCAACCAACGGCAGCCCTAAATCGCTGGCTGATTTAAGATAGTCACCAGCCAGTACTCCCATACCTCCAGAGTAAATAGGCAAGCACTCTGTGAATCCAAATTCCAAACAGAAATAGGCTATAAAGGGATCAGGGGGTGGCCCATGATTTTTGCGGTACCAGGTATTCGAAGCAGTCAGGTAGTGTTGAAAATCAGAGGAAACGCGCTCCAGATGAGCAAGGAATCCATCGTCACTTGCTGCGCTGTTGAGACGATCTTGGTCAATCATTCCCAGCATACGTACGGGATTGTGACCGGAGGCTTCCCATCCCTCGCGATCCAAACGGCGGAATAGTTCGATCGCCTCTGGATTCCAGGTCCACCATAAATTGTAAGCCAACTCCTTCAGCGCCTTAAGGGCTGGGGGCAACGAAGGAACAACATTGAACAGGAACATTGGCCGCATAAAACGAATCCCCTTTGATCCAAAATTCTTTCATAAAGCTAACAGTGTCACTACTCTTTCGTGGCACCTTGTCGCCAGACAATGAAATCGCGCAGGCTAGAACCACCAATGAACTCGCGTAGGATGGAATTAAATGGGATGAGCTCTGTTGGGAAAGGCAGGAACCAGCGTAGCAAAGCCAACAGACGACGTGCCTCCCTGTACTCTGGGACATTGGGATCAATCTGGAAGAGCAATGGCTCTGCCATGGGTTTCAGCGCAGATAGCTCGTAGGCCAGCGCTGAATTGAACATCACATCTGCGTGCTCTTGATATGGGAAGATCCAGCGCTTCTCACCATTGCGCACGCTTTCCCAGCGACAGATTGTTTCCAATGCAGAGTACCCACGTTCGCGGGCATCGCGCACGATGCGCCGAATAAGACGAGTTTCTGTGGTAGGCACACGGTTATAGTGATCTAGGTTCAGTTGCGTCAATGCAGAAACGTAGATACGGTAGATACGCTCTCTAGGCACGCCAGGCACCAAATCGGGATTTAGCCCGTGAATGCCCTCCAATAAGATGATGTGATCCTCGCTGAGCTTCAACCATTCGCCTTCTTCCTGCTTGCCAAGCGGAAAATTATAGCGGGGCAGCCGTACTTCCTGTCCGGCCAACAACTTGAGCATTTGCGTGTTGAGCAGGTCCAAGTCCACCGCCCACAAATGCTCAAAATCGTACTGGCCCTGTTCATCCAGGGGCGTGTTCACTCGGTCCACAAAGTAGTTATCCAACTCTATGGTCACAGGACGCAGACCATTGGCCAACAACTGGATAGCCAGGCGCTTGGAAAACGAGGTCTTCCCCGACGCAGAGGGTCCCGCGATCAACACCAAGCGTACGGTATCTCGTCGCTTGGCGATTTCTGTGGCAATTTGAGCAATCCGCTGCTCATGCAAGGCTTCCGAAACCAATGCTACCTCGCTAGCACGACCAGCACTCAGAGCATCGTTTAGTTCACCCACGTCCCTGATGCCTAACACACGTAACCAATGGCCATATTCACGGAAAACTGCCACAAGTTTCGGATAATCCACGACCGGCTGCAACACTGTGGGTTGCTCATGGCGCGGATAACGCAGGATAAAGCCATTGGAGTAGTATTGCAGTGCAAAGTGGCGCAAATAGCCGGTGGAGGGCACCATGTAGCCATGGAAATAATCATCCACGTCGTACAAACGGTAGAGGGTAACGTAATCCTTCTGCCGATAGCGCAGCAGGCGCACTTTATCGTCCTGGCCGCGAGATTGGAACAGAGCACGTGCCTCCTCTAGTGGCACGCGCCGTTTGCGGATGGGGACATCCTCAGCAACAATTTCCCTCATCCGTTGCTCGAGCAGAGCTACTTCTTGCGGTGTGAGCGGGGCACGACCTTGCACTTCGCAAAAAAGCCCACCAAAAGTCAGCGAGTGATCCACATAGACCTGCACGCCCGGGAATAGCTGATGCGCAGCAACCACGAGGACGAAGGTCAGCGAACGACGGTATATGCGCATGCCATCGCTGTCGCCAATGGAAACAGGAGTCACTTCTGCATCACGCATTAGCGGCTGAGTTAACTCACATAGTTTGTAACGATCAACCACCGCGGCCACAATAGGTACTGAATCTTCGTTGTACGCCGCTCGAATAAAGGATTCCAAAGATGTACCCACCGGCGCTTCAAAGATGCGCCCATCTGGGAAGCGCACCTGGACCGTCTCGCGAGGTCGAGCAGGTCGTGGCCATCGTCCCTGCCTTGCTATCGAGACCTTTTCTACAATTTGAACCGAGCCTTCACGTTGAACCATATCCCCTTTACAGTATAGCACCCTTATAAGTTATTGAGCGTGCCCTATCTTAGGACAGAAAGTAATAGCACTGATAAAACGCATTGATGCAGCGAACGAGTATAGCACAAATCATCTTCAAAAGCAAAGTCAGTGCGCTTGCGCCAACAGATCGTTACCAGGTGGTACAGGCGATTTTGACAAAAGGGGGTGCTCCTGTGGTAAAAGAATTGTGGAAACAACTGCACCAGGAGGAGCACCGCCTATGGCCGATCTGGC